>NZ_JAAKNE010000013.1:0-54096 GCF_049170755.1 Aeromonas sp. 604176 | reverse complement strand
TCGCCATGAACTTCGTCGATACCGTGATGGCGGGACAGGTGAGCGCCGTGGATCTTGCCGCCGTGTCGGTGGCGTCCAGCTTCTGGCTGCCGATCATCTTGCTGGTGCAGGGCATCATCATGGCCCTCACCCCCATCGTTTCCCAGCTCAACGGCGCCCGCAAGCAGGACGAGGTGCGCCCCGCCGTGCACCAGGGCTTCTGGCTCGCCCTCATCGTCACGCCCATCGCCATGGTGGCACTCTACTTCAGCCCCCTGGCACTGCAATTCATGGACGTGGATCCCGTCATGGCGGCCAAGACTGCCGGCTACCTGCACGCCATCCTGTGGGGCCTGCCCGCCTTCGTGATGTTCCAGGTGCTGCGCAACTTCAGTGAGGGGCTCTCCCACACCATGCCGACCATGGTGATCGGTTTCGTGGGGCTCGCGGTCAACATCCCCGCCAACTACATCTTCATTCACGGCCACTTCGGCATGCCGAAACTCGGCGGCGTCGGCTGCGGCGTGGCCACTGCCATCGTGCTCTGGGCCATGCTGCTGGCGATGATCGTCTATGTGAAGTGTTCTGCCCACTTCAAGCGCATCAACCTGTTCGCCCAGCTGGCACGCCCCAACGGCAGCCGGATCTGGCGCCTGTTCCGCCTGGGGTTCCCCATCGCCATGGCCATCTTCTGCGAGGTGACCCTGTTTACCGTGGTCGCCCTGATGCTGGCCCCCTTCGGCGCGGAGACGGTGGCGAGTCACCAGATTGCGCTCAACTTCTCCAGCCTGGTCTTCATGCTGCCCCTCTCCATCGGTGTCGGCGTGACCATCCGGGTCGGTCACAACATAGGGGAAGGTCAACCGGATCAGGCCAGGGTCGCCGCCCGCACCGGCCTGATACTGGGCATGGGCGTCGCCGCCGCGACCGCCGCCCTCACCGTGCTGCTGCGCGACCCCATCGCGGGGATCTACACCGACGACCTGCAGGTGATCGGCCTTGCCGCCACCCTGCTCTTCTTCGCCGCCATCTACCAGATCTCCGATTCGGTACAGGTGGTGGCCGCGGCGGCCCTGCGCGGTTACAAGGATACCCAGGCCATCTTCTACGTCACCATCGTCGCCTATTGGGGGCTGGGTCTGCCCACCGGCATGATCCTGGGGCTGACCGACTGGGTGGTACCGCGCATGGGCCCGCAGGGCTTCTGGATAGGCTTCATCGTCGGTCTCACCTCCGCCGCCCTGATGCTGGGCGCGCGGCTGCGCGTCATCTATGGCCGCTTCGCCAGCCCCGCGGCCTGCACCGCCCTCTCCCGGGCGCAATAGGGCGCGGCCAGGGGCACGGGGAGCCGCACTTTTGGGGCGGCTCGCCTGTAAAATCAACAGGCTGCACAAGAACTGGGCAAACAGTCTCCTTTGTGCATGTCCCTTGTTGACAGCCTTGGGGGCCATGGGTAGTATGCCGACCACGCCAGCAGTGCTGGCGGGATAAAACGGGTCTTCACCCCGGTTTATGAAGTGGGTTTATAGCTCAGTTGGTTAGAGCACTACCTTGACATGGTAGGGGTCGTTGGTTCGAATCCAATTAAACCCACCACTTCTGCATAAAGAAATAAAAGTCGCATTGCGCACCCTGCGTCCTTAGCTCAGCTGGTTAGAGCATCACCTTGACATGGTGGGGGTCGGTGGTTCGAATCCACTAGGACGCACCAGATTAAAAAAGCCCGCTCATCGAGCGGGCTTTTTGCATTCTGCCATGCAGCCACTCCCCTGCCCCGCCACTTCGTTCAGCACAATTCGGCAATGGCGCAGAACCTTGTTCCCATAAAAAGCCCGTGTCGTCTGATAAACGACACGGGCCGGATAGATGCCGCCAGCGCCTCAGCTCTGCACGGCAATCTCGTACTTCTTTATCTTGCGATAGAGGGTGGCAATCCCAATCCCCAGCGCCTGTGAGGCCAGTTTCTTGTTGCCGAGCCGCTGCAGGGTCTCTTCTATCATCTGTTTTTCCATGCTCTCAAGGCCGCTCTCACCCGGAACGGGTTCAGGCAGCTTCTCCGGCGTGGCGGCGAGCGGAGCGGTGGCAGGCACATTGAACGATGCATCCAGGTTGGTCACCGGGATCGACTGGGCGGTGACGCGATGGGGCTCCTGATTGCGGATGATGTTGGGGGGCAGCAGGCTGGCGTCAATCACCTCGCCCGCCTGGCTGACGTTGACCAGATATTCGATGAGGTTGCTGAGCTCGCGGACGTTGCCCGGCCAGCGATACCCCTTGAGCAGCGCCATTACCTCGGGCGCCAGACCGGGATAGACGATGCCGATGCGGCTGGTGTGCAGGTTGAGGAAGTAGTGGGTCAGCAGCTCCACGTCCCCTTCCCGCTCCCGCAGCGGCGGCAGGTTGAGGGGGATGACATTGATGCGGTAGTAGAGATCCTCGCGAAACTTCCCTTCGGCGATGTATTGATCGAGATGCTGGTGAGTGGCGGCGATGATGCGAATATCCACCGGCACCGGTCGGCTGGCCCCGATGGGGGTCACCTCCCGAAGCTCCAGCACCCGCAGCAGCTTGGCCTGCATGGTGAGCGGCATGTCGCCAATCTCGTCAAGGAACAGGGTTCCCTGATGGGCCGCCTGGATCAGGCCCTGTTTGCCACCGCTGGAGGCACCGGTAAAGGAGCCCTTCACATAGCCAAACAGCTCGCTCTCCAGCAGTTGTTCGGGAATGGCGGCACAGTTGATGGCGATGAACGGCTTGTCCTGCCGCGGACTCAGGCGATGGACGGCGCGGGCCACCACCTCTTTACCGGTGCCGCTCTCGCCACAAATCAGCACGCTGGAGGGACTCTGGGCGATGCGGTGCAGCAGTCGCTTGAGGGTGCGCATCGGCTTGCTCTCGCCGATCAGCTGATCGATCCGCACATCCGGATCCGGCTCCTGCACCTGACCGGAGTGGGACTGGTGAAACGCCATCAGAAAGAGCTGCTGCCCCTGCACATGATGTAGCTGGCCGATGATCAGCTCCTGACGACCTTCAAAGGTGATGATGTGCTGGAGATGACCACTCAGCCCCTGTTGGGAGAAGGTGAGCGGGCGGATCCCCACTTCGCGCCCCTGCAGCTGTTCCTGCTGGCAACCCAGATGATGGAGTGCCGCCTCGTTGGCGTAGAGCAGTTGACTCTTGTCATCGAGCAGCAGGCAGCCCTGATCCATGTTGGTCATCAGATTGAGGAACACCTTGTTGACCCCGTCCGACAGCCCGCGCGAATCGAGCAACTTGGCCACAAAGATGGTGGAGATGTGGCGCACATAGTCACACACATCCTGCAGATTGTTGTTGAGGCGCGCCTGCTGCTCGTCGCTGAAGGCCACCAGACTGATCACCCCGATACAACGCTCGTCCACCATGATGGGCACCCCGAGGAAGGCGCGCTCACGGCAACTCTCCTTGCAGGTACAACCGTCACACACCGGATCATCGCTGGTGTGGGTAACTATCTTCTCCCGCTGATTATCAATCACATAGCGCAGCAGGCGGGAATCCCCCTCCAGCTGACGTCCGAAGAACTTGCCATAAGGCCCGGTGCCAGCCACCCGAACCATATCGGCATCCACAATCTCGACCTCAAGCTGCAGCACACTGGCCAGCATCTTGGCAAAGCGCAAGATGGTCGGCTGGATCTGCATCAACAGACACTGGTTGCTCACGGATCTCATCCATCATTCCTTTTTGTTCTTGTTATCCTCCCCCTAAAGGGAGTCATGCTGGCCAGATACTAAGGGATATCAGGGGGAACTACTTCGGGGGGGATCACGAAAAGGGAAAATGATCCGTATCCTCCGCGACTTCAGAGGCACAGATAAAATTCAATAAAAACATAAAGATGAAAACACATGCAGCAAGATAAATCACTTGGGCCAGCCAAGCCTGCAGATCTGCGGAATCCATCGACAAATCATGCTGAACGTGGGGAAAACAACCACTGAAATGGCATTTGGTTCACGCACCGCGTATCTGTTTCAAGACTTGGCACTCATGGTCGAAATCCGCTTTATCTTGCGGCTGAATGTAACTTTGCCAGCGGGCAAACAGCTCGGCCGTCGGATATCGATGCAGACGAATACCGGTGCGATAGAGTTTGGGAAAGAGTGGGTCTGGCTGGGATCTCACGACCAGACCGCGCAGCATCTCGCCAGAGGGAATGGCAATCACCAGCTCATCCCCCTCTTTCAACCGTATGGCCCCCAGAATACCGATGCCGCCGATGGCTATGTCGCGCACTACCACATAGGGCACAGGGTTGAGCAACTCCAAAAACCAGTTGCGACGGCTGCATTCTGCCTTGTAACCACCGCCACTGAGGATAAAACGGCGGTGTCTGCGCCAGTCATAACCGGTAGGCAATGCCGGGTCATAGCGCGATTTTGCCTGCCCCAAAGGATCAGATTGCTCACTTGTGCCCATCCGGTTTCCCTCACTGGCATTGGTTAAACAGTGTCAGTCAGCTCTTTTTCATACTATAGCTGTCGCCGTTATCCCTGGGGCTCAGGGCCGGATACGGGGACGACAGATGTATCACGGAGGCAATGATGGACAGAGATGGCATGGAAAAGCTTGCTGATCCTGATAGGCTAACTTTCCCCTGCAAGGATGAGATGCGAACTACTGTGACTCGGTTCGATCAAGCAATTGGCCAGTGAGTCGCACCGTCGCACCAATGCAATCTGGCTTAGCCGGGCAGATGAAGTGCCAGCCAGACCGCCAGCGGGATCACCAGCACAGAGAGGGCATTGCCGCCGAGCACGATACTGGCCACCTTGTCCGGCTGGCAGTGATACTGCTCGCAGAGCATGTAATTCAACACCGCAGGGGGCAAGGAAACCGACAACATCAACAGCGGGATCCACTCCGTCTTGAGCGGCAACAGCCAGATCGCCAGCAGCAGCGACAATCCCCCCGCCAGCAGATAGAGCAGGTTGCACTTGAGCGCGAGGCCCAGGTGATCGAGCTCCCCCTCCATCAGGCGAATACCCAACGCAAAGAGCATCAGGGGCACCGAGATCTGGCCAAGCAGCGAGGCCGTGGTCACCACATATTCCGGCAGCGTAATGTGCAAGTTGGCCACCAGCAAACCGGCCAGCGCGGACCACAGTACCGGGCTGCGCAGCCACAGCCAGCGGGAGGTATTGGCCGAGAGGATAAACATGCCGACCGAGATGTAGCCCGCCGCCGAAAATGAAAAAGAGTTACGGGGAAAATGAAAAGCTACAGGCCCAGTAGTTTATCAAACTTGGTGGCACCGGAATCGCCCAGTTTGATAAGCAGGTTAAACCGGCATTAAACCTCTATTTCATAGGTCGGTAAATCCGGCGCCTCTCCTGCCAGCTCCCCTCCCCTGTAAAACGCCTTCTTGCCGATGGCTACCCCGGTGCCCCGTACTGTGACTGTTCCACCCGCCAACGCGCTGAGAGTCGTGGTCGTGGTACCTACTGCGGTCACGGTACCAACCAGCAAGGGATCAGCGCCCGGTACCAACTCAAGGAATCGCTTAAACAGGTTCATACAAATCGCTCCACACTCAGTTGCTGGCGCACCGTCATGGCCCTGTTCTGCAACGCAGCAGAGACCCTGACGCCCCGGTTGTAACCCTTCCAACCGTCCACGGCGAGCAGCGCACCTGGCAGGATCAACCCGGTATCAGCTGACAACGGCAGTTCAATGGTCTGGGTACGTTTGGGCATGGTCTTGGCCAGCCCCACCACACCCTGGGCACGGGCTGCCGTCACATCACACACCAACGGGTGGGTGATGGTCGGCGCTTGTTGCTCGCCAGCCGTCCCCTGGCGCACCACCCGCGCACTGATGCCCTGATGGCCACCACTTACCCAGATCCCGTTGGCGGCATGACCCGGCTGGAAGTCACTGCCCAGGGTGGTAATGATGGCGCGGGGGATCGCCACATCGGCCACAGCAGTGTCAAGCTGCCATGGCACTGTGGGGTAACGCGGTTTGATGACCAGATGGCGGTTGCGCTGGTGTGGCAGCACAAAGCCACCGGCCGCCTCGGCCAGGTACCTAACCACCTCGATAGGGGTCTGGTTATCCAGGCTAAAGAATCCGGCAGGCACCAACCAGTCAGCCGCTTGCCAATCCAGCGTCCAACCCACCGGCAATACAGCAGCAGCCAGCTGGGCCATGGTCGCGGCAGCAGGCTCGCTTACCGCCTGCGCCAATACATGGGTCGGTGACAAGTAAGCAGTGCGAGAGCGTCCCGTCAGCGTTGCTGACTCACGGCCAAAGCTCTGGCTCGATTGCCAGCCATCACACACGCAGTCCCATTGCTGACCGTTGATATGAATGCTGACCTCTTCCTCATCGGTCAGCGCAGCCGCCGCGATACGGGGGATCTGGGCGCTGAACTGCCATGCCCAGGAGTCGGTATCGAGCTCGATACTTACCGCCGTGGCAGGGATATCGAGCCCATCGCGTACCCGCACGATCTTCGCTGTATTGCTCACCAGATAAACCCTCCGGGTTGGAATGACGATTGCTGCATCACTGCCGTGCCAAACAAACTCCAGCTCGGCCTCGCCCCGCTTGCGCCCGAACTCCAGGCGCAGGGTGCGCTTGTCTGGGCGCTCCGGGATGATCGGCGGCTTCGGATCCGGGCTGGTGCCTGGCCCCGGCTGCATCGCCTCCTCCCAGCCATCGCGCCACCCCTTCCAGAGCGGCAGGCCAAGGCGCAAGCGGCGGCCATAGAGCAGCAGGCCAACGGCATCGCCCTGGCTCCACTGGTCGGCCTGCCACACCTTGTCAAAGCGCGGCGGGTTGCGATAACCGCTGGCCTGCCACATACCGGCCTTGTCACCCTCGACCCAGAGGGCGCGATTGACGGCATGGCCTGGGGCAAGGTGCTCCACCTGCTGGCCATGATCGTGACCGGTGGCCAGCCCCTCCTGGTACTGACTGCGGGCCAGCTCATAGCGCTGGGGCATGATGGCGCTCTGCTCCACCTGCTCACTGTTAGCGGGTTCGGCCTCCTGCCAGCTGACGGCGCCCATGGTGCGGGCCAGTTCTGGCCGCTCCCAGGTGCTGGCTACCCGGCTGCTCACCAGCCCGGCCCGCTCCCACTGGCTTTCCTGGGCGGCGCTCGGGCCACGGAATACGTTGATATCGTACTCCCCGGCGATCACCGGCACCGGCTGCTGATTACTGGCCGCCATACCGCACTCAATGACGAATGCGCCCACCATGGCGCACTCTGGTGTCGTGGTACTGGCGAGACTCCCCTCCAGCACCACGGCGGCGCCCAGCGCGGCTATGGGGCGGTCTGGCTGGCTGGCCCAGCTGGCTGGCAGGGTCAGCAGGTCGGGGGAGACGGCCAGGCGCGGCGGCATGGAGGCGCCAACCAAGATCGCCTCATAGCGCACCACCTCGGCCTGGTTCAGCTCCAGCTGTCCGGTGGTACTGCGGGCCTTGCGTAGTTCTAAGCTCGCATCCTTTCTGGCCATATAGCCCCCGGTTACGGTTCGGTGATGGTGGCGTTATTGATGCGGATCAGCGCACCGGCAAAAAACTCGCTCGCCGGTATCTCCAGATCGGCGCCACTGAGCGGCCCCCCTACATCGAGATCCGCCACAAAGGCACCATCCCGGTCAGCAATGCGGCCCCAGGTGGGGGCGCCGCTGGCGGTGGCCATCTGCTCGGCCAGGGGTTTCAGGGTCAGCACCCCGCCGCTGACCGTCTTGGCACAGGGATGGGTGAACTTGAGCACCACCAGAGCCAGCTGGTCGGTGATGGCCGCCCCCGGCGCCGGTCTGGTGCCGGTGTAGACGGTCAGGGTGGCATTGGGGCCGCTGCCGGTGTCGATGGCAGTCGCCAGCAGCTGGGCGCGGCTGGTGCGCAGCGTTTCCACATAGGTGAGCATGGCTAGTTCCTCTTGAGCGGGGCCAGCATGGGGAAGGGCGCAGGGGCCACCCCCCCGCCAGGCGGGTAGGGTTTCGGTGCCTGGTAGTCGGCAGCCACGGCGTTATAGTCGGCGGGGCCATAGGCAGGGTCATCCTGGGCGACCACCATATAACGGCGATTCAGCCACAGCAGATCGAACCGATATACCCCATCCGATGCGCGGCTGTAGGTCTCGCCAACCAGTTCGCCATCCTGGGTAAAGCAGAGCACCCGCCGCCGCACCCCCACCCCGCTGATGGTCACCGTGCTTTCAATAAACCCCTGCTCCACATTGCGCACCCCATCGCGGATCCAGAAGTAATCCCGCCCCTTGCAGAGGGGGTACTGGGTCTGTTGCTGGAGGTTGACCGGCCCCGCATACATCGGCGGGGTGCCGCGCCAGGCCACATCTTGCTGCTGAAACACAGCTCTAGGCTCCGGGTTGGCGGGTACACATTTCACCGGATGAACCTTCATGGTCATGTCAGAAAAATGGTCATAGCCCCGATATAGGAACACCCGGCTGATGGTGGTATCGGCGCCCCATACCCCTGGGGCATACCACCCCTGATGGATCATCACCTTGGTCGGCGGTTGGGCTGTTACAGTTGGAATGCTGAGTATTTGAATGCCATTTAGCCAGACCTGATATTCACCCGGTTTGAAAATAATCAGCACCCTGTTTTGCCTGGTGAGGTCAGTACCTGGTGTCAGTGGATAAGAGCCGCGATCAATCCGACCGCCATTGGCGTAATCCCGGACAAACGAGCCACCCGCACCTGGGTCTTGCAAGTGCAAGGTGACGCTATTGGCCATCCCCTGGTGCCAAAAGTCAGTGCCTGGCACTCTACCGGCATCGTCACATACGCCACCGGTGCCGAAACTCAAGGTGAGATAACGGGTCTGCCCACTGCCAAGGTTGCCGGTGTTGAACTCCATCTCCAGCGCATCAAACCCAATCGCCTTGCTAATCAGGTTAACGCCAGATATTGCGGTGCGATTTGGCGCCAGTACCAGTTTGCCGTTGGTGATGGCAACTGAACCGGCTGGGCCTGAATACTGGATATCCCAATCATTAAGCTGGGTCGGTGATGACCAGTCATAGACCACTCGTTCATCGTAACTCGCCATGACCTACCTCCATGGCCCGGTCAGATCAAAACCGATCAACACCAGGGTGTTACTAAAGGGATCTTCACTTGGCTGGACGTTGATGAAGCGGCACAGCTTGCCTGGTATGGCTGGCAAGTTACCGAAGTTTTTGCGATCCCAACTTGGCAAGGTGCCATACGGGCAAATAATGCCGGGCAGATAGCCACGCAAATGGTTGCCGTTCTCCACCACCATGACCGGATCAGTGCTGATATAAAAGCCGTTATCCGGGCCATTCGGGATGCTCAAGCCGTTGCCAAATCGGCCAAACAACCCTTTTAGCCACCAGGTTGTGGAGCCGAACAACTGATGGTAGGGGCGAGCAATAGCCCGATGAGAGGAGGAGTCAAACAGCCCGCCGTTGTTGTAGTAGTTTGAGTTTTGGCTGCCCACGCCATAATCCCACCGCCTGGCCGTATCGTTGGCAGCGGTTACAGGATAGTGAACCAGCAAGGCATGGTAGCGATCACCGGGCCTTAGACTGCGCATGTAGCCGAACAGATAGAGCGCAGGGCGGCTATATGAACCGTAGTAGGGCAGGAAATAGAACAGCTGGGGATCCCCTATCAGATCCCAGCGACCCGATGAGTAGCGCTTGGTGGCTGGCCAGCGGTGTTCGTAAATGGTGGTGTAGGTGTTGATATCCACCACGTCCTCCACCATTGCTACCTTGGCCAGATACCCCACAGGAGATGTGCTGCTAGACCAGCCGCTGAATGCGGTGTTGTCGATGCGCAGGCTGACATTGCCAGACTCGCTGACGTTGGTGGGGCGCACGATAAACACCTTGCCGTCACCGCTTTCATGGGTGATCGTCCAGCCCAGCGGCGCCACCTTCATGGTCATGGCCGCGCCGGAACCGGCAGCGCCTGGGTTGCCACCGTCAATCTCAAACCACACCTGAGTGGTGCTGACCTGCATTACCCGATGCTCGCCGTTGTAGGCGGCAGGCGATACCCCATCGACCTGGATAACTGAATCTTGCAGATAGGCATGGCCGCCGCTAAAGGTGGCCACCGCCCACCCCTTGGCGGCATCAAACGACAGGGCGTTAATCGTCAGGGTGCCAAAGCCGGTGACCAGTACCGCCTTGAGCAGCGCAGCCAGGGCGCCATCTGCGGTATCGCCCAGGCTCGGGGCGCCTTGCATTTCGCTTGCAAACCATTTGACCTTGTATTCAGCCATGTTGCCGTTCTCCATGGTGGGGCGCAGCTCTACAAAAGAGTGCCCCACAAAAAATAATGGGCGGGGCACGGTGCCCCACCCGGTTAGCGGTTGACGTTGCCGCGCAGTTGCAGCTCAAAGCGGTCGCTTTCGCTGGCCGCCACCGATTGCAGCACGGTACGAATGGCCCAGATCGGGAAGTTGGCTGCCTTGGTGTTGAAGCGCAGCACGTTGCCACTCGCCCAGCCCGCGCCCCAACCGCGCTTGTCCAGCCGAAAATAGGGCTGGCCGTTGTTGGGGTTGATGGGGGCAAAGTCGGTATTCACATCCCCCAGCGCAATCTGGCCCACATGCTCCCCGACCAGCACAAAGCTGGTACTCGTCTGGAAGATGATGGCCCAGCGCTCCTCCAGGGTGGCGCGGTTGGTGACCACGATGGGGAAATCGGTGTCGTTGTACTGCGCCGTGCTCTGGTCGCCGTCTACAAAGTCCTGCCATTTGTTCGTCCAAACCTTCTGGTCAAACAGGTTGGTGTAACGCGCCCACAAGTCGCCCATGATCAGTGCTGACGACACCAGGGTGTCAGCGGCGTCATAGGCGTGAGACAGGGGGCGGGCCAGCACCAGGCGGCCAGAGATCTCCACATCGGTGACCAGGCTCATATCCTCAATCCGGTGAACCACCGCCAGCGGCTCCACATAGCCGGTCAGGTTCAACGGGGTGGCCAAGGTGACCACGCCGCTATCCAGATTGGCGCTGTAGAGCGCAGGATCGAGCCGCTTGCCGGTCTTATCCTCCACATGGCAGTAAGCCAGCCGCTGGCGCCCGGTGTTGAACTGCTGGCCAGCCGTCACCCCCATCGGGTAGGCACCGCGCTTGGTGCTATGCACCACCACGATGTTGCCCTTGCGGATAAACGGCACCCGGCCATCAGACGGCAGCCGCACCGGATCCAGCCCGATAATGTCGGCATCGAGCGGCAGATAGCTGAACACCACGCAGTTGAAACGAATGGAGTCAGCCACCACGCTGATCGGCTTCCAGATCTTGCCATCCTCCCCCACCTGTTCGGCGTCATACCATGGCTGGGTCTCGTTGCCCGCTGCCGTGACCTTGCGGCCAAAGCGCACGGTAACGATGCCGGTCTGATAGGACACCTTGCCATCCATGTCGGTGGTGGTGAAAAAGCCGTCCCCGTCTGCCGTGGCCTCGATACGGCGCCCGCTGGCGGTGTTGGCGCTGATGTAGAGGCTGCCCGGTGCCAAGGGGGCGCCAGGGGTGCGGAACGTCACCGCATCCACTGACTGGGCACTGAATGAGGTGGCCAGACTCTGGAGCGATGGCTGGGCCGGTTGCCCGGCTGCCCAGTCGGCCAGCACCGCCAACCCGTTGGAGTAGTCGATGGTGCCCGCCTGGATGCCTGCCCCGGTTGAGGGATCCGGGTCGCGGTAGAGCAGCCCTTGCCGGTCAACGTAGGTAGATCCCCCCAGGGTGAAGCGCATCGACCCCTCCAGAATCGCCTCGGCAAAGCCTGGGGTAACGTCTATGCGCAGCGCCTGAGCGGTCAGGGTGGCATTCTGGGCCTCGGCGCTGTTGTTGTTGCGGTAGGTCACATCCACCCACCCCTGTTCGCCGTCAGGGAACGTATAAGCGGTGTTGTGGTACTCAATACCGATCATCGTCCAGCGCTGGGTAGCAATCTCCTGGTTTCCCTCCCATCGGGTACCCACGGTCACCCAGGCGTATTTCGGCTTGGGTAGGGGGCTGGAACCATCCGGCATAAAGTGCAGGGTGCCCGCCGCATAGTCGATGGCACCCAGCACCACACCGCTGGCATCGATCAGCTTGCCCAGCCCGTCATCGCGCAAGGTGATGATGGGATCGCGGGTCTGGATCACCAGCTCCTGATCGTCCACATCGAATTTGTGATAGAGGGCATTGAACTTGACCCGCACCGAGCCCGGTGTGAGGTTGTGGGCGCCGCCGCCGTCCTTACCGTCCAGGGTGATGGAGAGGTGCCCCACCTGGCCGGGGGTATTGAGGCGCCCCGGTTCGATATGGCGCTCGGTCACCGGCTCACCGTACTGGTACTGGGCGGCGTACTCCTGACCCAGTGCGGGCAGGGTGACGTGCTCCAGATCGATGATCCCCTCGGCATAGTTGATGATGCCGGTGATATCGCCGGTTATCTTGCCATCCCCCGCCACATCGGTGGCCCGCTTGCCATCGCCCCAGGTGAGGATCACGCTCTTGGGGGTGATCCCCTTGTGGGGGAGCTGCCAGGCGCTTTTGCCGATGCTGATGGCCTGCCCGCTGCGGTTGGTGTAGTTCACAGGGGTGGCCCAGCTGAACATGATGGCGGTATCCACATCCGGCAGGGCGCCAAGGGTCAGCATCACCGACCCGGTGGCCAGGTTGATGGTGCCAGAGCCATAAGAGCGGTCGATGCCCAGCAGCTCCCCGCGCCCGTTGTCTTTCAGGTCATACCATTTGCCTTGCGCCATAAAGCTGACGGTAGTGGTGCCAGGCGCCGGGGTCGGATGCAGGGTGATGGTGTAGGCATAGCCCCGGTTGTTGGCCTTGACCTCAATCCGCGCCGTGTCAGCGATACGGGCAGGGCGAGACGCTGGCCAGAAAGAGACGGTCTTGCTCTGGGTGCCGTAGTTCGGGCACTGGGCATTGAACTCCAGCTGGCCACGGCCATAGTCGATGGAGCCGATTACCGACCCGGCAACAACCAGCTCGCCGCCCTTGTCGGTGATGGTCGCCGCGCCGATGGTGATAGTCACCGTGCCAGGCTTGGCCCCGCTGCCCAGGAACAGGCCACGGCTCGGGGCGATCACGGCAACGGTGTTAATGCTCACCAGCCCACGTCCAGAATCAACCAGGCTGGCCAGCTCACCGGCAGCCGTCAGATCCACCGCCGGGGTTTCGCTGCGGGCAGCAGGCACCAGCTGGGTAAAGATGGTCTTGGCCCGTACTTTCATCGAGCCAAAGGCCGCATCCTCCACCATCTTGGTACTGGCAAAGTAGTTAGCCGCATCGGCCACCACGGTTTCGCGCAGGGCGGTCTTGGGGTTGGTCACCACATCATAGGGGGTCGGCTGTTCCCCCTCGAAGGTGAAGCGCAGCGGATCCGCCAGGGTGCAGGTGACCACGTTGCGGGTGAACTCGGGCAAACCTTGCACCTGGAACTTGTTCAGCTTCTGGGTTACATCCAGCACCCGCACATACTGCTCGAACTCCCCGGCCTTGTTCTCGTTGCCGACCAGCACCAGGGTTTCGCCCACCTCTGGCAATCGCGCCTCAACCCGCTGGAAGAAGCGGATCGCCCGCAGCCCTTCCAGCTGGGTATCGTAGAGAAAACCCTGCCACTTGGGACCACGCGCCAGATAGCGCTCCACCACATCGCGGGCATTGTTGCGGGTGTCGTGGTGGTCTTTGGTGGTCATCAGGGCAAGGCCCACGTTCGGATCGTAGGGCGGCAGCAGCACGGCGGCATTCGCGCCATAGTAGGTGTCGGTGTCGTCCGTCTGCACCGCCAGAAATACCTTGCGCAGGTTAACCACCCCATAAGCCCGATCCAGATCGCTGATATCGGGAAACATGCTGTTATGTTCGCCGCTGACGATCTCCTTGCCGGTGATGCGCCCGCCACCGTCCTCGGTGTCCGTCATCCGCTGGCTGGCCATCAGCTTGATATCGCCAGATAGAATGGTCATGGGGTTACTCTCCGCGCTCAATTTCGGTCAGATTCAGGGTCAGGGTGTAGGGGTGATCACCGTCTGGATCAGCCAACTCGTACAAGGGCGTGGCTACCACACCAGGGCGGCGCCACACTACGGTTCGGGTCACGCCATCGAGCAGGGTCAACGTCATCAGCTGGGCCACCTGCGCCTCCAGCACCTTGAGCTCCTGCACCTTGGCGCGGGAGCAATGCCCGCTCAGGGTCAGCGGCTGCCCCTCCGGCTTGACGGTCTCCTCCACCAACAGGGCGCCGCTCAGGGTCGGGGTCACCACCTGTTCGACCGGCGCCCACTCGAACTCGTCGCGCCAGACCAGATCATCTGGTAGCAGCACGCTGTTTAAGGTCACGTTCATTGCCGCAGTCCTTGCTGTTTAAGAATGTTGATAAAGGCGTTGGCATTGGCCTCATCGGCCTGCAGTTCGGCCGAGCCTCCCACCCCTTTGAGCTCGATGGTGATCCGCTCAGGCAAGGGTCTGCGCGTCCCTGGGGGGTTGGGGCCGGGGGCTGGCTGCTCTACAGTTGTGACTGGTGCCTGGATGGAGGCCTGGTTGGTTTTGGCACTCTCTTTGGCCAACGCTTTGTTGAGTTCCTCTTTTAGGCGGGCCTGCATCGCCTCCATCTCTTTTTGGAACTTCTCGCCGTAATACTTGCTCCACTCGCTGTAGGCCGGAATATCCTTGACCTTCTGGCTGTAGCGGGCCAGCTCCTCCTCCACCCCGGCCAGGGTATTGGCCAGCCCCTCGGCATTGCCGCGCAGGCTATTGATATCCACGCTCTTGTAGTAGAAAGAACCGGCATTCACGGTGCGGGTGATATCGCCTCGACCTCCGCCCCCGCCACTACTGGTGAGGCTGGCATTCGTCTGCTTGGCTTCATCCTGTACCCCTTTAAGCCCCGCCCGCATCACATCAGTAGCACCTTTGGCCCGTGCAGCCGCTTCGTCAAAGCCATCACCAATGGCCGCGACTGCCTGCTTGGTATCGCCGCTCCCCCCTTTCACTTTGGCCATGGCATCGGCGGCGATGGCCATGGAGCGAGCCAGCGCATCCCCGGTGATTTTCCCCTGGGCGGCCAGTTGCTTCTGACGCTCGATCACCGCATCGATCTCGGCGGTGGTCTTGGCGCTGTTGTAGGCGGCGGCCAGCGCCTCCTCGATGGCGGCACTACTGGCCCCCGTGTGCGCCACCAATACATCCAGGGCGCCGATGGTCTTCTGAAAACCCGCACCGATACGGCCATTGGCCTGCTCAAAATCGAGGCCGAGCACCTTAAACGCCTCTGCCAGTTTGGCTGGGCCATCAGCTGCGGTTTGCTTGGCCACTGCATTGATCTCGGCCAGATAATCACGGGTACTCTTTGCCTCATCCCCCAGCGCTTTAACGGCTGCAGCCCCCTTCTGCCAGCTTCCAGTGGCATCGTCGTAATGCACCTTGCCCTCGGCGACCAGGCGATCGAGATCCACCATGCTGGTAATGGCAACACCGAGCTCCGTTGACAGGGCGGCAAACTGACCATTGAGGCGGGCCTGAGTCTCGGAGCGCAGCCCCTGCGCCTCCCGAAGTGCCAGCTCAGCCTGCACCAGCTGGCGCAAGGCAGAGGCGAACTGGGTGATCTGGATGATGGACTCGACCGCCACGGCGGCCAGCAGCCCCTTGACGGCTGCGCCCAGTGCCCTGACCCCGATGGCAGCACCGGCTGCTGCCGTGCCCGCTGTCGTCATACCGCCTGCTGCTGTCGCGCTCGCCGCAGGCATGGCAATAAACTGGGCGTAGAGGTTGCGCAGATCACCAATCCAACCCGCGATTTTGAGGCCGACCCAAGCCTGGGCCAGCACGGTCAGCGCGGTGCGCCACTCATAGAGGGTCTGGATCAGTGACTTGAGGGTTTCCCCCATGGTGATAAAGCCATCGGAGAGGCGTTTGGCCCACTCCTGCAGGCGGCCATCCTTGGCCATCGTCTCAAATTCGGCATTAAGGTTGGCCAGCTGGTTTTTGAGCCAGGCCAGCGCCCCGTTCTCGGCCACCATCCGGTAAAACTTGGCGAGATTGTCCTGGGCATTGGAGATAAGCCCGGAAAGCAGACTCATGTTGTCGGCAGCGGCACCGCGCGATTGGGCAGCAATCTCGTTCATCAGGGCAGAGATGGTCTCGCGGCCCAGCTTGCCTGCCTCAGAGAGCTTCTGCAGCTCGGCGGTATTCTTGCCAGTCACCTGCTCCAACATCTGCCAGACCGGCACGCCACGCTCAATCAGCTGCAGGATCTCCTCACCCTGCAGCTTCTGCTTGGCCCAGGCTTGGCCGAGCGCCAGGGAGATGCCCTGAACCTCTTCAAAACCACCGCCCAATTTGAACGCCTGATCGACAATGCCCTGCATGGCCCCCGCCATGGGGTCGATGCCGAACGCCTTAAGGCGCACGAACACCTGGGTGACTTCACTGAGCTGCAGGGGGGTGTTCTTGGCAAAGTCCTGGATCCAGGCTGACGCCTCTTTGCCACCAGCAATCGACCCCATCACGGCCTTGAGCTGCACATCGAGGCGCTCGGCCTGATCGCCGGTCTGGAACATGGCGAGCAGTTGGGTAGTCAGGGTCTGGATACCGAACCAGGTACCCGCCAACGCCACCAGGCGGCCGGTCAGACTGCCGATGGCCCCTTGAAAACCACCGGCATGCTGACTGCTCTGGCTAAGCTCGCGCCCCAGCCGTTCGGTCTGGGCGACACTCCTGGTCAGCTCACGCTGCAGGCGCTGCTGTTCCTGGGCAAGGTTCTTGGTATCGAGCCCGGACTGCTTGAGCCCTGCGTGGAGGCGGGTATGACTGGCTGACTGAGCGACCAGCTGGCGCTCCAGTTGCTTGACCTCGGAAGCCAGCAACCGCTCTTGTTCGGCCAGCGCCTTGGCGTCACCGGCGCCTGCTTGGCTGGAGCGGCGCAACTGCTCCAGCTTGTCACGGCTAAGCACGGTCGCCAGTTCAAGCTGGGTCAGGGCGGCTTTGGAGTCATTGAACTGCTGGATCAGCGCCTGCTGGCGGCTTAACGATTCGAGGCTCTCGGCCAATTGCGCCGTTTCGGCGGCAGTCTCGTCCGAGATCGGGCCCAGCTCCTGCACCTCACCCGCCAAGGCGGCCAGATCTTCCCGGCCGGTGACTTTGGCCGCCAGCTCCAAGGCAAGTTTGAGGGTGGTAGAGGTGGGCATGGGGCATTCCGATCAGATTCAGATATGCCCTATTGTGAAGAAATGGCAGAATATTGGTGTTTATGGCTGATTAGTATTAGGAATAGTTATGATCGTTCGTGAATATATAAAATGCTTGATTTGTGATACACCCTACTGTTTACGTGTTGGGGTTGGCTATGACCCTTACCAAAGGCACTTTTTTGATTGCATCAACTGCGAGCTTCCAATTGGAATTGCTGTTAGAGCAAATCCCCCTTATGCTCATGTCGAAACCGTCGAAAACTGCATAATAACTAAGGATAATGAAGGTATTGTCTATAACCTCCACCCTAATTTTTCCTTTGAACAAAATAAGTTACACGACCCCCAATTTTTTGCATCACTGGAATCTTTTTCAATCATTCAAAAGCACATCCGATTTCGGGAAGGGAAATTTCAAGACATATCTGTTCAATTTGATGTAATAAACGCACCAGCATTGTGGAACAACTTAAAATCAATAATAAAGCTAGACTCTAAAAAAACCAATGAAGAAGCCCTCAAAAAACAGCTGGAAGCATATTCTAAAAAACGATCACTCTACGGAGACAATTCCACCATCAGTAACAAACATGACGCAGCAATTAACTTTATTGACTCATTGTTTTATCCAAGAGTAAATGAAATATCAAAGCCAATAATTGAAAAAATAGCAACTCTAGAAGAGCACCCAGATTATGCACGATTTATAACATTTTATAAAGAACACCTTTTATCAGAAAACCAAGAACGCTATTTATCCACGCTGACCGACTATTTTAAATATAGAGACAACTTCGGGCAATTAATCTACCATGCACGAGTAAATAATGATGACATAAAGGACAGAGTTATTGGTTCGAAAAACTTAGATGAAATAAAATTATTCTACGGCCAAGCATATGAGACATTGACAAGCCACTTCACAATTTTCGCATGCATCAATAATATGCTGGACGGCCGTCGTTTCGATGAATTCAAGATGATGCCCCTCAAAAAATACATGTCTCTAGACAAAGCAAGACGACATGAATGCTTTGAAAACAAAGAGTTTTTCAAGCCATTTATAGAAGGTCTAGATTCCACATTGAGGAATGGTACTCATCATGCTTCGGTGTGGCGAGATGGAGAAATAATATACTTCAGAACCGGTGGAACAGGTGCGGAGAGGTCTATCTCATACAGTGAATACATTCATATTTGCAATAAATTAACCATCTCAATATCCGCATTATTCATTATTGAGCTAGAGCTTCAACGGTTGATTAAATGAATAACGGCGGGTAACCCCGCCATTCTACTCTCAATCCTTCACGACCTGATCCACATAGAAGGATGCTATTTCGCACAACTTAAACACTACACCACTGATGACATAACAACCTGAAAACTGTCATTTCTGACAGTGGCAAGTGAGCCTGTACGGTCAAGACTTAGATTTACTTGAGTCGAAAGGTATGGGCGTAATGCATCAATTTGGCGTCTGGCATGAAGGGGGGCATCACACCATACAAGGGCTGCCGATCCTGAAACATCTACTGTGTACACTCCATGGCGATGTGATGGTGCGCTATGTCTGCCGTGCCGATACCCCTTGCACCCTGTTTCTGACCATCAAAGATGGCGTGCCATACCAGAAGTTCAAAGAGGGTACTCCGCCGCTTGATTGGCAATGGTTAGAGAAATCTATTCTGCCCCTTTCAGCCTCATCTCAGCCACTGGTCATAATTAAGCGGCTGGCATGGTGTTAAACACCAAGCACCTCTAATCGCTCTGTGTCGAGACACACTTTCTTGATTTTACTTGATGGTTATGTGCGGCAAATCACACTTACCAGCCCCTAATTTAGAGCTCTAGCACTAGTCTTAAAGTGTAAGCAGGAAGCGATCATGGTGGTGAGCTTTGCCAGCTCTGCAGTCCCCATACATAAATGGAGAGTGCGATCATGGAAAAAATTCCCTGTCTAATATTGGCAGTCTGTATAGGCCCCCTTACTGGCTGTTCAAGCATACCGGACAAGTTAGCCGAATCTACGGCCATCGAATGGCCCTGGCCCGACAATAAACCAGGCGATAATGCCCAAGCTGAATATCTAAAAGCAACGGCGTATTGCGTCAAACTCCAGCAGTATTACGCCGCAGGCGGTAGTTCTACCAAAGCAGCAAAATTCGGTCTGGCAGCACTAGGTACAATGGCTGGCGCAGTCTTTGCGCCTATAGCCACGGGATCAGCAGCAATTGCATGGTCTGGCTTTTCAGGGGCGACCAATGCCCTACAAATATCCTATGACCAGTCCTTTGACTATGCCCTTGTGACGGCTCGGCGAGCACAAATTCAGAGAGAGATGGAAAAGGGTCAAGATGCTTATGCTGAAAAGCCAACGGTTCTAAGTGCTATTAATTTGGCATCCAGATGTGCCATGGCACCGGCACAGGTTGACCAAGCATTTATGGCTACGCTTAACGACTTAAGAAACAGCGGAAAAAAACCAGAAGAGAAGCAACCAGAGGTGGTAAAACCACCAGTAACCCCAGACAAAAAATAAGCAAAAAAGAAATAATGGAAAACGGCGAGTTTCCTCGCCGTTTTCCATTCCCGCGCTTTACACCATCACCGGCCGATCCACATAGAAGGGTGCGGTCTCACCATCCACGGCCAGCAACTCCCCCTCCAGCTCGATCTCGATGGGCTTGTCGCTCATAAAGTCCACCGCCTTTTTGGGGGACAAGCTGGCACGGGGCACCGTCAGTTTGATGGCCTCGCCGCTGACGATACTGCGGCCATCGAGCAGCAGCCGCGCCTTGATCTCCGGCTGGATGTTGCCCGCGATGCGGGTACCGGTCACCGCGTTATAGGTACCGCTGACCGTCAGGCTACCGCCATCCGCTACCGAGCCCCCCTTAATCGCCCGTACCAACCCGAGCGCATAGTTGACCTCGATATCGGTGCCCACCACCAACGCCGTGGCCCCTTCCTTGATGGCCAGGCCAGTCGAGGCAATATTGCTCTTGCCGAGCGGAGCCCACTTCGGCCAGGCGGGCAGAACGATCTGCAGATCAGTCAGCGTCCCGGCCCCCTGATTGATGGGGCTCTCCAGACCCATAAAGGCGGCTGCCAGCAGCACAGGCGGGATCTCGGTGGTCTTGATGGTGACCATGGCAGGCTTGGGAATGTGGTAGTTCTCCCGCGCCTGACCGTATTGCCCCTTGCGCTTACTGGGAATGGAGATCTTCTGGCTGTCGGGTTTCACTTCCAGGCTATCCACATCGATGGGGCCAATCACCCCGGCCGAGACCCCGTTGGTAAAGGTCTCGATAAAGAGATCCCCTTCCAAGTGCAGTGTTTCGCTCATCATCGCTCTCCTTTGAATTTCACTCGGGTAGTAAAGGCAAGCGGCAAATAAGCCGCACCGCCGCTGTAACTGGGTTTGACCGGTGGGGTGACCCGGCGAAAGGTACTGTCACCACATGCTCGCCCACTGACGGCCTGCAGGATGCGGGCAAGCCACACTCCGGCACTGACCTCCTTGGGGCTGGCACGATGCACCAGCACCAGCAACCAGAGCTGATCAAAGCTGCTGGCCCGGCCTGACTGAGTGCCTTCGCTCTCACGTTCGCCCTGATAGACCACATGCACCGCAGGGCTGTGCTGGCCCAGATTGGCGATGGCCGCCACATCGGTGG
The DNA here is from genome assembly GCF_049170755.1 of Aeromonas sp. 604176. NCBI lineage: Bacteria > Pseudomonadati > Pseudomonadota > Gammaproteobacteria > Aeromonadales > Aeromonadaceae > Aeromonas > Aeromonas sp. 604176. The sequence continues at coordinate 33,230 of NZ_JAAKNE010000013.1, read as the reverse complement.
CCACAAACACCTCCTTGAGCCCCGCAGATTTGAGGGGGGTGAGCAGCTCACGCAGCCGTTCGCCCGCCTGCAGGTAGTCGAGTTCGGTACCAGGCTGGTTGGCGGGTTGGCTCATAGAAAGCCCCCCTTGTCGCGCCCCTGACTCCGGCCAAAGACGCGCCCATCCGAGTGCAGTTGAGCCAGGTTCTGGCTCTCCAGGGTGGCACCATCGGATGCCAACCCCAGCGCCAGCTCCCCCTTGCCAACCGATTTCAGAAAGGCCAGGGCCGCCTCATTACGCTTGGCTATCTGCTCCGGGGCCTGTTCACCATAGAGACGGTGACGGGCGATATCGGCGCAGATAGGTACCAGGGCACTCGGGATATGGGCCAGCGGCAAGGGATAGCGACCCGCCAGATAGCCATCGATCAAGGCGCCTGCATCCTGCAGGGCGAGGCGCAAGGCCACCTCGTCCAGCTTACCGGTCGGCGTCATGGCCAGACGCAGCAACTCGGCCTCGCCAAAGCGGATAACCATGTCATTGACGCTGGCATACATATCACTGCTCTCCGTTCTGGCCGGATGACTGCTCATCCTTGACCGGGTATTGCACTTCGGTCGCGGCGATCGCTGTCACCAGTTCGGCCTTCTTGAGCTTGGCCGCCTCCGGGATACCCATCTTCAGCGCCAGCTCGCGCAGCTCATCGACCTTCATCTCGGCCAGCGGCGTGACCTTGCCAGCCAAGGTGGCAACCCCTGCCAGATAGCCCGAACCGGTCAGGACGCCCAGTGTTGCGTCCAGATCCCCAGGCGCCGATGGTGCATCACCTGCCTGAAGGCTGGTGTCTTCAGCCAACCGGACGACCACCAGACGCGGGTCGTTCTCCAGGGTCGCGCACTGCTCAGGCGACACAACCATCTCAGACTTGCCCGGTACAATCGGCAGGCCCGCGCGAAAATAGACCTGACGAACTGTTGACGTAATCCCCACTCGAATAGCCAGTTCCATCTCTTGTTCCATCTCATGTTTTCCTCGTCGTATCTGATAGAGAGGCTGTTTAAACCGGGGGTTAAACAGTGCCTGGCAGCTGTTTAACCCCGCTTTAAACAGGCATAACGCAGGGTTAGAGGTAGTCAGCCACCACCAGCTCCAACTTGCCTTTCAGCTCGTTGCTGCTGCTGTTCGACAGCTCTCGCTCCAGCATCTGGGTCGCCAGCTTCTCAAGGGAGGGGGGTACCACCAACATGGTGGCCTTCACCCCAAGCTTGCGGCCGCCATCAGCCTGAAACTCCCGCATCTTGGAGAAGGAATCCCACAGGTTGTCGGGGGTCAGCTCCCGCTTGTTGGCAAAGGCCAGCTGCCAAAAGCCAAAGCCTGCGGCATCACGGCAATCGACCCCGTAACGGAACTCCTTGCGGGTGAATACCGCTTCGTCATCGATCTTGGTCATGGCAATCAGCTGCGGTGACTTGCGATCCTGGAAGATGACCGGCTTGAGGGCGCGACTGGTATCAAGCAGGAACCAGGGCTCCCCCTGATAACCGGCATCCACCACCACGTTGGCAGTCAAGACAGGGGTACCTGTGCCATCGGCCTTGGGATAGACCGGGTGATCGGTGTCGAAGAAATACTGGCCGTCATAGCAAGGCGTGGTGAAGCCAGCACCGAGCAGACCGAAACAGAGCTCATCGGGGTGAATGCCAGCCGAACGGCCCATCTCGGCAAACATCGGCGCGTAGATACCCAGCTCGTCATCTTCGATATCGTTGCGATCGACGCCGACGGTGGCCTCGAAGTCTTCGTTGACGATCTGGTAACCGTGCGCCTTCATCGACTCGATCACCCGATCACCGACCCACTTACGCAGATTGGGGAACTTGCCCAACCAGCCATAGGTGTTGGACTTGGTAGTCGATTTGATCACGGTGGCGATCTTGGTGTACTGGGCAGGCGCTTCACTCTTGGCATCTTCAAAGTTCTTCTTGAAGCCGGTGAAGAGGGACTGCAACAGCGCGGGTGTAATCATGGCCATACGGGTGTTCCTTCTCTGGATAAATGGCGTGGTAGGGTCTGCGCTTAAGCCTGCTTGGCCTTGGCAAACTCCTCGTGGCTGATACCGAGCTGGTCGGCGGCATACTTGTCATCCGCCGAGAGCACCGCATCCCCCTTCTTCTCGGGCAGGGTCACCTGAGTGGTCTGGCTGGCGGACAGTGCGGCAATCGCCGGACGGGGATCCAGCAACGCCTTAAGGGCAGCTACCCCTTTCTGGGCGGCATAGGCGGTCAAATACTCTTCTTCGGCGGCCACCACCTTGCCCTGGGTACGGGCTTCCTTGATCAGGGTTGCGGCATCCGTGGTCTCAACCTTGGCGCTCAAGGTGGCGACTTCCGTCACCAGGGCGTTATAGGTCTCCACCGGTACATACTTGGCCAGGTCAATCTGGCCACCCTGCCCTGTGGAGACGGTCGCCTTGAGCGCGGCCAGCGAGGTGCGCTCAGCAGTGAGAGCTGCCTCCAGCTCCGGCGCCTTTTTGGCAATGGCCTGCAGGGTATCCAGAGCAGCCAAAGCGGCAGTCCCCTGCTCGGCGGTAAACTGGCCATCGGCACTCGGCTGGATGCCGAGTTTGCCGAGCAGCGCGATCAGGTGTTCGTTCATGGATTTCTCCTGTTGTGTAACATGGGATGAGGTGGCCAGCTGGCCGGGTTGGGTAGACATAAGGCTTGAAGCGGGTAACGCACTCAAAGCGGCAAGCGCCTGCATGCCTACCACACCGGGGTCATTGGTAATGGCGGTCATCCGCAGTTCCAGCGGGCGGCCCTGGGCGTCATAGGGAAAGACGGCAGACAGGAATCGGTACTCTTTGGCAGCCACCAGGGCGGCAGCCCGCTCCGTCCAGCGCGGCTTGATAAAGAGCCCCTGCCCTTCGCGCCACTCAATTTCGTCGGCGTTGTACCAACCGGCCGCAGGGGCTGGCTGGCCGTTCTGGTCAGTCTTGAGGGTCTGGTGGTCGTAATCGATCAGGATGTCTTGCCCAAGGGCTTTGGCTCGGGCAATCAGGGCAGCAGCGATCTGCCCGTCCAGTTGCCAGTGGCCACTCGCCACATCGAACGGGCGACCATCACGGGCCTTGAACGGGCCGACCGGCAGCAGCTGGTACCAGCCATCGCTTTGGGGGGTGAGCTGCGCATCGAGCACCGCCAGCCGCTCCCCGTTGACGGGGTTGGCTTGGAGGATGGCCACGAAGGGCGCTGAGTATGGGGTCTTGGATATGTTCATGCCGCCATAGTGCGGCGGCATGAAGGGGGATGGGGTTTATGGTGGGTTAGTGCAAATTATCTAGTGTCGCAAAAACCAAAAGGCCCGCGTTTTCGCGGGCCAGTTACAATCAGAGCAACACTGTAAATAATTACAAACTCTTTTCGATCTCCGCCACTCGGTCTAGAGCAGCTGACAGCTTATCAAGTGTTCTGCCATCCCATTGGATGGGTGAAGCTTTACCCATTGGGGCTGAAGCCACTATATTGCCCTGAGCTAACTGTACTTTGATAAGGTCACAATCAGGGTGATTTTGTAGTGGTGTAATCACTCTATCATTGAGTCTCATAAGTAGCCCTCGCTCGCTGAGTGCAGTTTCGACAGTTTGGTAGTTATTAGTTTCATCATGGAGGTTGTTATTGCTGTCTTTAAAGTTCAAATGCTTGACATCTGCACTTGTACATGGATCTTTTTGCGATGCACTTACAACTGCGGTAGAAGCACATCGATTCACATGCCAACAGTTGGCTGCATGCTCACCACCAGAACCAAAGAAAACAGCCCAAACGTAAGTTGCATTATTTGTGACTTCAGTATAGGCCAGTTTGTGTCCAACATCAAAGAGGATATCCCCCTCTCTAGATACAATCATGAACGTTACAGGCGGCCCATTCTGAATCCAAGGTGTGATTGTTGCTATCGAAGGAGGCTCTATTGAGCCCCACCATGATTTCAATGCAGCAATCATTCTTCCATTACCAGCTAGCACCATAGCAGCACCTGGCCTACTGACTATCTTATTAAAACCTGTGTCGTCAACAAACAGAAGGTTTTTACCATCTGATAGCTCTACTTCTGCAGACCATCTTGTATCCGATGTAACCAACAGACTATGTCGGTCGAAAACTGTCGTTGTCATTAGTTAATGTACTGAATTTGTTATCTGGTAACGCATTGAAAATAAAGTCTTTTATTTGCAACGCAATGGACTCACAAGAGTCTATCATATTTTTTAGTTATACAATTAATAATTAATGACTTTTGTAATGATTTTATCCTGCATCACATTTGACATAAAAATCTTCTCAGCACTCTTTACCTTATTATGAATATCATGCTAAGACCAAACTGCCGCATATCAGAAGAATAGCGGTGTAAGGCTGATCCGGTTGTGCCGGTCAGTACCCGCTCTGAGCCTATGCAGGCCGACGGGACTTCAACTTGAACCGAAGTCCGTCCGGCCATTCTCCAATCCATCCCGTCACGGACTTCAATATCAAACTTATTGAGGTCACGACCATGGGTAACATCGCCAAACAACGCCACCAAGCTGCCGTTCGTCAATCCTTTCACTGCTTCTATTGCGGACTGCCGATGTGGGAAGCCTCCCCTGCCGCACTGATGCAGCAATACCGCCTCACCCCTGCCGAAGCCCGGCTATTGCAGTGCACGGGGGAACATCTGCAGCCACGCGGCGAAGGTGGCTCGAACCAGAGCGCCAATATCGTGGCCGCCTGTCGGCACTGCAACGGCACCCGTCACAAAACGCCCAAGGTGCTATCCCCTGAGCAGTATCAGAAAAAGGTTCGGGCGCGGGTGGGTAAAGGAGGCTGGTTTCCGAAAGGGATCACCAGCAAGGTCAAGGGGAACAAAACCAATGGTGTTTAAGGCTGTTTAACCGCGCCAATGGACAACACCTTGCTATCAGGCTGAGCATCCGCACCGGCTGGGGACACAAACAGAGTATGGAGCATTACAATGGCGCGGGACTGAGATACCCCTCCAGCGTCTCCAGCACGCTCTGTTTATCCCCTTCTGACAACCCCAGAGCACTGCGCTCTGGCAGGTTGATCTCGGGACGGCCGAACTGGTGGGCGGCACCGTATTCCTGCGGGGTACCGAAGTAGAGAGTCTGGGGATCGGGCTGGGCAGCCAGCAATTCTGGCAACGCGCTGACCGCAGCCATACCGTTCCCCTGCTCCAGTGCAGCGAGCCGTGCCAGCAAGCTGGCCAGATAGTCGCTAGCCTCCACCAACCCCACCATATTGAGCACACTCTCGTTATTTGCCATCTGATTCCACCTGCTGCTTGTTGTGCCAGTGTTCGTATCCTGCGCCCAGTGAAAATTGGGCAGCCAGGTCAAATATCACGGTTTATCAACTTTTATCATTAAATCATCAATGGTATAAGATTATGAATTAGCTAACATTTCTCTCGTCATCACACACACAAGGGAGAATGTTATGACCAAGCAATCAAACCACAATGCCGATATCAGCAACCCCAACAAAGGCTCGAACGGTACCAACCATACCTATGACCGTAATCAGGGGAACCGTGGCTGGCAATTGAATCCGCAGACCCCGAAAAGCGGCGGCAAAAAGTAAGCAAGAGGCACCGGGGGGCTCGTCCCCCCTTATCTGGATCCCTATGACACAGAACGAGCAATCCACCGGCGCCAAGCGCCCTTTTAAACAGACTCGGGCCCTTATCCGGCTTGCTCTCAACGATGGTCTTACGCAAAAAGAGATCGCCGCACTTTGCCGAACCCAGCAATCTATTGTCAGCGCGTGGGCAAAAGGGACGAAACTGGCCAATGAGGGGCAACTGACCGAATTGCTGACCCGCTATGGCCATACGCTGCGCCGCCAATCCTTTCGCCTCTATTGGTCTATCGATGATGAAACCAAGACGAAGAAATTTTATCGGGTTGAGGGCAAGGTGATTTTCCAGCACATCTTCTACAACCTGCGGCGCGATGCCCGCAGCGGAAAACAGCACAAGATCAATCCGGAAGAGCGCCTGATTGTGCATCACCAAGGGCAGGATACCTTTCGAATAGTTTTTCAAGCGCGCATTCAATTTAACGATGGGCTGTTACTCGATAGCCATCAGGATGATTCGATTTGGTTCTCATCCATTTCTCCCCCACTAACTTGCAAACAACTGGTGGGCCACCTTGATAAGGCCAGCGCTGAAATAGCGTCCACATGGCCTAGCGATGCTCACACTGTCCCCTTTCTGATCCGCCAAGCCCTGCTGCAACACGGCTTTCAGGTGGAAGGGATTGAGGAGTTTCCGGCACAGTGGTAGCCTCACCGGACACCCAAACAGGTGTCAGAGCACCTTAACGCTCTGAAAGGCGGCAATACCGCCACAGATTTGAGCACTCTTGCGAGTTAAGCCCTGTGAACAGCCCTTTGCTCTCACGGCGCGATTCAAATCGACAAGGGGTATGCAGGCGGCTCATACAGAGCTAGGCGAACAGGTCTCCCAGTAGCCGAAATGGCTGTATACCAACAGGGATAGGGGTGGGCGCGATACCCAAGCCGTCAGTATCTGGCCGCTTGGGTATTTTTATTTTCCCCCTGCAACCTCCCCCTCACCCCAACCCTCTCCCGCAAGGGGAGAGGGGGCTAAAGAAGATCGGGGGCTAAAAACAGCCACCGCCATCACCCCTCCCCTTTATCAGCTGGCGGTTTGCTGGCCGACGTAGCAGCAACCAGTTGCGGCTCATCGGGCTCGGCCTGCGGGATCTGCATCTTCTTGTGGGCCCAGTCGAGCGGGATGCGCATGCCGCAGGCGGCCAGCTTGGGCAGGCTGTCGGCATAACGGCAGATATCCTCCGGCTCGGTTACATCAAACTCCAGCCGGGGACTACGGCGCGGGCCCTGATAACTCTTGCCGTTCAGGGCATAGAGCGGATAGACCAGATCGCGAGTCAGGGTGGCGGCCAGCTGGCGGAGATCTGCATCCCGTACCTCCTGGCGCACCTCGTTATGGACATTACCCAGAGCATTGGTCGAGCTCTTGCCATCGGCCTGCGAGGTCAAGGTGCCCCCCAGAATGGCCTTGCTCATGGAGCGCTCGCACCAATCCATCATCACCACGAAGGGATCGGCCTGACCGCTGGCGGCGTTCTGGAACTCAATCTCCATCCCGCGTGGGATAATGCCCCCGGCGTTATGACCGATGGAGAGCACCGCCTGCAGCAGGGTAGCCTTCTCTTTCTCGGTCGCCCCTTCCGGGTATTTGCCTAGCCGCACCGGCAGGCCGAAGATCTCCAGAAACTCGGCAAGATCGCGCACGCTGTAGTTCTTGAACAGAAACGGCCAGATCAGGGTACGGACAAGGCCAGTGCGGGCCAGATACCCCGATTTGGACTTGGCCTTGTGCAGCAGCCAGCCAAACGGGTTGAGGGCTACCCCTTCATGGCTGTTATCACGCAGCCGCAGCTGGTTGCGATCGTCCGGGTGGGTCTGAAACCAGGCGGGATCGCGCCAGATGATGCCCTTGGGAAGCTGCAACCCCTCCACCAGCTCCCAGCCGCAGAACTCCTGGGCACAAAACCCCTTGAGCACCGCATCGGTGGCGTCAAAGATGGCATCATCCAACCAGGTGAAGTCCTCCAGCAGTTCCCGGATAAGCTCGGCATCGTGCTTCTCGGCTGGGGTAGCATTGCGGGGCGGCTCGATTGTCCAGCTCACCCCAAGCAGGGCTCGGCGGCGTTTGCCGAGCTCGCTCTGCAGGTGGGCATCCTTCTCCTCCATATCTTCGGCCAGCTCGCACTGGGCGATCAAGTTGCCCTGTTCTGCCTCCTTCAATGCGGCTGCCGCCCTGCTCGGCGTGAGCCCCACCGTGGGGTGTTCACTGTAGTGACGGCGCAACTGGGCAAGCGCCGCCGAGTTCTCGGTCTGCGACTCCTTTTCAAGCCGCAGGGGATTGCCGTTGATATCGATGATCCTGCCCATTACCAGGCCCCTCTCTCGAACGAATGATGGTTATCGCCCCTTGCTTCATCGCGCTTATTGGGCAGCGGGGTGAACTCGATGGCGCCCCCCTCCATCCAGCTGGCCCGCACCGCCATGGCCAAAGCCACCGCAAAGTCACCATGGCGCTGTTGGCCCCCTTGGCCAGTGTTCTTGCCCTTGTCGATCTTGGGGATGCCATTGATGACCTGGATTTTCCCCAAGTCATCCTGCACGTCTGCATGGCGCGGGATGGTCAGGTTGCCATCCTCAAATTCTGCCTTGAGCTTGGGCATCCACTCCCGATACCAGGGGTCATTGAGCATCACGCACTCGATCATGCTGGCGCCCCAGCGCAGTCTGGCTGCCTCCGCCAGATAGCCGCCGTTGCCGGTGGCATCGAAGGCCGCCGCCGTGAAACGGTGTAGCCCAATCAGCAGGTAGAACAGGATCTGGCGCTGGCTCTCATAAGGGGCATTGACCAGCTCCACCACAAAGGGCACCCGTTTGCTCAAGTAGGTGGCGATGGAGAGCGGCACGAACACCGACAAGTCCCCTTTGCGGGCAAAGTCTTCCCCCAGCACATGGCGGCAACTGCGATCGAGCGCTTCCAGATAGGGCTTGAGGTTCTCCTCGCACCAGATATCCACTACCGCCTTGCGGGTCTCCTCGCTCGAGAGCTCGAAGTCTTTGGGGGCGGTAAAGCGCAGGATGGGGATATCCGGTTGCATCGCACGCTCGATCAGGGTGCGCTTGATATAGACGCCACTGCTCTGCTTGGGTACGCAGAAATACTCCTCAAGGGCATCCTCTTCGGTGGCGGTGGCCTTGAGCAGCCCCGCCTTCCAGGCATCCTCGGCTTCCTGTGTCCAAAGGTCGCCCTTGACCTGGCAGATCCGACGATAGAGCCCCTGGCGGCAAGCATCGTCCAGGCTGATGGTATGGATGGAATACGCTTTGCGGCCCGCTCGGCTGTCGTTGATGAGCTGGTTAAACAGGTTATCGACGCCGTTATGGGTACTGATCAACCGCACCTTGGCGCCCCACATGGTCAGCGCCATGGCGGCCTTCAACACCTCGGCCAGTCTGTCGTGGAATGCGGCCTCGTCGATGGTCACATTGCCCTGCATCCCCCGCAGGTTGGAGGGGTTGCTGGAGAGCGCCTGTACCTTGAAGCCCGAGGCAAAATAGACCACGAAGGTGAGGATCGCCTTGTCCTCGTCGTCGGTGAATACCTCCTCCTGGATCTCACCGGCTGCCTTGTTGTACGCCTTGGCCCACATCGCCACCGCATCGATAAACTCGCGGGCCATCTCCTTGTTGCTGCCCACATAGAAGTGGTGGCAACCCCCGGCCGTCTTGGTCTTGGAGGCCGTCAGGGCCGCATCAGCAGCCTCCGCCCAGGTGATACCGGTACGGCGGCTCTTCTCGGCGATCTTGAGCGGGCTCTCGTCGGCAATCCAGATGCGCTGGTACGGCAGCAACACCTCGTCAGGGTTGTATTCGGTACCCAGGGTCTGGGCCAACTGTTGGGCGATAGGGGTCTGAGCAATGGCGGTCATCAGGCAATCCCCAGGATTTCGCGGCGTATCTCGGCGGCGGCTTCACCGCTCAAGCCCGCCTGAGTCACGATGGCTTCAGTCTTGGCGGCGATCTCTTCGGCAAATGCCTGGCGGATCTCTTTCTCCCGCTTATGACTCTGCATCGCGGTCGATTCGAGCCGCTGAGCCGCCAGCATAGCGTTCTTCAGCATGTCGATATCCACCGCCTCCTCCGGGTTCTGCACCTGAGCCAGCATCGCCTTGAACAACTGGGAACGGCCCAGCTCCAGAATGAGCTTGGTAGTCTCCCCCATCGGCTTGTCGCCAAGCTGGGAGGTCAAGGCAGCCGTGGTTTCACGCAAATCCCGCAGGTGCTGGCCGACCTGTTCAACCTGGCTGGCATGACGGCTTAACCCGGAGCGGGAGAGCTTGAGATCATCGGGCAACCCCGTCTCCTCGATCAGGCCGTTTATCTCATCCAGGATGGCGGCCTGACTGTTGCCCTTGTCCCGCAGCATCTCGTTGAGCGCGTTACGGATGGACTCAGGCAGCAGCCACACCTTGCTGGCGCGGCCTCGGGTCGGTTTATCGGCCATGCTTAATCCTCCGCCCTGGGCTTCTTGACGCCGGGCACCGCTGCCCGGCCCTCTGCTGCGTCCTGCCCCCGACCGGTCAGGTGAGCCACCTGCACCGTGGCCAGTTGCTCGATGCGCACCAGCCCCTGCTCTTCCAGCCAAGCCAGCAGGGTCTTCACCCGATCCCGTGTCACCCGGCCGGTACCCAGCTGGTCAAGGCAGTCATTGAGGATTGACTCGTTGGCGGCACCACCTATATCCAGCAGGGAGCGCAAGATCACCAGCCGCTGCTGGGCGTCCAATATCGCTTGAATGCTCATGCCTTCTCCTTAAGTGCGATTGGTAACGGCAGCCTGGTAAAACACTGCTGGGCCCCACATAACAGAATTTGTTGAATGCTCATGGCTTCTCCTTCTGTACGGCGGCGAGCTCATTTTCCAATAGCAGATCGGCAAGGCGACGGGCTTGGCGCAGCTCCGGCTTTACCTCCCGCAGCTCCCCTCGCAATTCGCTTATCTCCAACTGCAGCTTGTGCAGCTCACGCTCGCTCGGCAGATCAGCCAGTACCTGCTCCACCCGCTGGACTCTCTGCACCAGGGCCGTGAGGTCTTCGCGCTTGGCGTAGGTTTTGGAGAGCAAGATGATGACCACCAGACCCACCAGGCTGGCCAATGCATAAAGAGGCCCCCAGTTCTTAACGATGAATTCCCACACGGGTCGCCTCCTTGCGCTCATACAGGGTCTGGCACTCGATACAGCGCTCGGCACCAGGCTCGGCTGCAAGGCGGGAGGTCGGGATGGCTTCGTCACAATCGCAGCAGATACCATCACCGTGTGGCCTTGCCCTGTTCTGGTGGGCTTCGATAATGCGCCCAGTCCGATCGGCATCGGCCTGCTGGGCGCGGTCTATATGGTCTGTCACATGACCTCTCCCGGAGCCCATCCCATTAGGCTATTTCACTTGCCATTTTGGCCCTGGGCAGTGCTCGAAAGCCTCACGTACTGCATGTACGCTGCGGTTTCTGCGCGCTGTCCGAGACCAAACTGGCTGCGCCAATAACGCCTACTGGAACAGGCTCAAACAGTGTTTTAACGGACGGTATGGGTCGCCTTGATCCGGCCCCAGATGGCGAGCAGGCCACCCACCGCACTGGCCAGATCCACCAGGGTGGATGCCAGGCTGGCTTGGGTACCCGCATCGACCGGCACACCGAACAGGCCCGCAATACCGGCCCCCACGGCAATCACACCACCGATCACGGTGCGGCTTTTGAAGGCAGACTTCGCTTGAGGTAACAGGGAATCAGGCATGATGGAGTTCCTTTTGTTGAGGTTGGGAATGACGGGCACGGGCCCGCAGGCGATCCAGCTCGCCCACCGACCGCCAGCCCTGGGCAAACAGGGATTGGCGAGTGGCGTGATGGCTGTAGAGCGGGATGGCCTCCAGATCCGCACCGGCCAGAGCGGCCTTGAGATGGGCTTTGCGCCCATCCTTGAAGCAAGCGAGATAACGGGGGTTCTTGAGCTCAGGGATACCAAAGCAGCCCGCAGCCTGGATCGCGGACGCCGCCTTCTGTTGCTTGATGGTCAGCACGCTCATGCCACCACCTCGCCAACCACGTCAGAAAGGAGGTAGCCCTGCAGACGCAGCAGCCGGTTGATCCAGCCATCGGCATTGGCCCACTGGCTCGGGTCTTTGCGCACAATGCCGTGCATGAAGCTGGCCCGCTGCATCATCAGCGCCAGCAACAACTGGCCCTCGCCCTTGGCGCCCAGTTGCTGCTTGAGTCTGCCAATCGACACCGGGCCAAGGCGGCCATCTGCCATCACCCCCAAGACCTGTTGCAGCTGTTGGATGGCGCGTTGCGGCCCGTGATGCACCGCTGCATCAAACACGGCGATAGCGAGGGCCGGGCTTAAGCTCGCAATCAGGTCACAGCGGGCGGGCGCCCAGTAGTTCTGGCGGTAAAAGGGCTCGGTATGGGCCGGGGTCAAATCACCGATAGCGATATCGGGTACCCCATCCCGATCGAGGTCGGCCATGCCGTCCTTCTTGCCATCGGCAGCATCGGCGATGCCGTACTTGGTATGACCACCACGGTCGGCGGGATGGTTGACTTCGCCCCCTTCCACATCGGGACGAAGCAACCAGGCAAGCGCGGAAGAAAAAGTATCAGGCAACATAAAGGCCCCTCGACTTACTGCGTTATCCGCAGCGTACCGAGGGGCCTCTATGGCATGGGTTTATGGTGGGTTAGAACTTATCACTTAGGCCCAACCACCGCCTATACGACTAGCCGTTTCAGGGAAAAATACTTGGGTTCGCAGAGCATAGGAGTTCTCATCAATCATTGTATCCATAACTATACAGTTTTTGAGATGTTCCTGTGCCAAACCGAATAGTTCCACCTTATCGTCCAAAGGCATATAAACACCTAAGTAAATACGTTTTATTGCCACTTCAGGTACATCAAAGCAGCAAAAATAACTTGGTGAATCAAGTGATTTTCCTTTGTGTTGTGAGTCACCTAACTCGAACTTCTGAGCTTCATCACAATTGGCACTCTTATAATAAAATGAATTAGCATCTTTCAGAGCCCTAACAACTCTCACTTCATCTTCATATATCCAAGATGGATGTTTTTTATAAAATACATCTGCTAGTGAATTTTTGCTACAGAGACGCCGCTCATTACTATAGTCAACGGGTTGGTATCCATTGAAAAAATCGTCTCCAGCATCAAACTCAATAACTATACCTTTGTATTGATTTGCATAATGAGCCCATAATAAATTCGCATTGGAGTTGAGAGGTTCACATCTTGATAATGATAGAATACCCTGTTCACCAAGAGTTCTGACTGCCGGCATGCGGCTACTGTGGGCATTTTTACTTTGTGAGCGAATAATGCCATTAAAATATATTGCCCTTGTCTCATCCTTAACGCCTGATTGGGGGTAATAATCCTGACTCAGAACATCTATAAGTGGGGGGGTAGCTTCAAAGGGGTCATTTAAATCGCACGGAGGTGTGAATCTCAACTGATGGTTTTTAATAAAGTCCTTCCAACGACTAGTATATTTATATAATAGCATCACTTTTTTACTCCCATTTTGCTTCTATATTCTCCCTCAAACACATCTCTTTGGCACCCAAGATGCAGCAATTTTCTCTACTCCCACACACCGCATAGGTCTGGGGTACCAGCAAGCTAAAATCTCATTGAAATATCCTGATCATTCAATCCAGTTGCTTGCTAAAGCATCGCAGTATTTGATCCCAGTTGTCCTGGTATTTCTCTTTTTCTTCTGACTGAATTTTGAACAAGGGCACTTTGGAATTCCAATCCACCGAGCGGCTAACGTGCTCACTGGGCACCACTAGCATCTCAGGCTCACGCTGGAGATCTTCCCAAATATTGCAAAAAACATAAAAGAAATTTGCTGAAGGGCTAGGCTGGTGCTTGCCGACCATCCATTGCCTCGGCTGGCTTTTACCTTGAGATGACTTCACCTGAATGCTGACCACGCTTTTACCATCATCGGTCACCAACATATCCACCCCCTTGGTGCCAGCATTCATTAGCGCCGTAGACAGGCCACGTCGGCTGAGATGAAACGCAACCAAGTATTCCCCTGCATCACCAATCGTCCGGTTATCCATTCTTTACTCACATCTCAATAAATTTACCTGACGTTAAATGAGTCCATCCTAAATGAAAACCCCGCTTGCACGGGGTTCTGCATTTACTGTGACTCTTATCGCTAAAGATGCCCAAACATATCGAGCTGATGCCGTCGCCGGTTGAGTTCACGCTGTTCGGCCACCACCGCATAGGTCTGTGGCACCGAGAGGCCATGCTTGCGAGCCAGCACATCGATATTCCGCCCATTGAACTCGTCCCAGATGGCCCGGTCACGCAACGCGGCCTTGAGATGATCCCCGGTGGGGATGTAGTAGGCACGGCCCCCCATGTAATGGGCCTGTACCAGCGCCAACTTGCGGGCCTGAGCCTTGGCCAGATCCGGCTCCATTCCCCCTCTGACCAACTCGCAGGCCAGCACATCGACCAACTCGGCCAGGGCTTTGGGCCATTTGGCCGTCAGTTCGGTGGTCGGGATCTGATCCAGTCGATCGACAAGCTGCCCCAGCGACTCATGATCATCGGCGAACAAGTCCAGATTCTCAGCGTTAGCGTCCATCATTCATCTCCTCAAACGCCGCCACAACGGCCTGATAACCGGCCACTCGCCCGGACTTCCCATTGGTGGGGACGGTTTTATTGGCCGCGACAAGGCGGGCAACCAGCTCCCGCTTGTGCCAGTTCTTCAGCGACTCAAGCACCTGGTAAGCCAACCCATCGGTGAGCCAGGCCACCTCTGCCACGCCGATGCCGTTGTTAAGCCGCACCGTTTGCCGCTCAACGTAGTGATTCAATGCCGTCTCACTGCCATCGCGCAACAGACCATGGCGGTGCATGGTGATCCATACAGCCCGGATCACGTTTATCTCGGCGGTTTTGGCATGGGCCCCACGGGCCGGGCTTAAACGCTTGTGCCCTCCCGCTGTAACAGCCACTTTAACAGGGCGTTTAACCGTCGGTTTAAACCCTGCCCCCTTCATGGCCAGCAGCACCTTGTCCAGCTCCGGGATCGTCAACTCGGCCGCCGAACGCTTGCCGCTCTGCTGCTCCAGCAACGCCCGATAGGTCTCCTCATCGAGCCCCAGGGTGCGCCTGCCAACCTGAACCAGACGGATCAGGCGGGTACGATCACCACCCTGCGCAGCATTTTGCTGATTGTTAGCTAAGGTGTTCAATTCCCCCTCCCCGTCTTTTTCATCCAGATTTGCCCGGCCGCCATCACGTCAGGCCCACTACGCCATTCAGGGCAATGGATATCGAGCCACTGCTCTGCCTGCTGCTGGCTCAGGTTGCCAAACTTCATCACGTAGGCCAGTAGTCGTTGCCAGTTAGACATGGCCATGACTGGCCTCCAGCGCCACCGTTCTGGCTTGCTGCAGTTCAGCCACCAGTTGCCAGCGCATCTGGCTTGCTTCCCCCGCCAGGGCAAATAACCCCTGGGCGCGGGCCTCTCTAATAAACTGTTTGAGCTGTTTGCACACAGCCCGTTTTTCAGCGGCCGCCAGTGCAATGGCTGCGCTGCTGAATATCTTGGTAAGCCGAATATCCATCTCTGTTTTGGTCATCGCCGTGCTCCTTGTATCAAGACGGTGAAGACCTGGGCCCAGATCGTTTGGTTGCTCATCAGTACCCGGCAACCACACCGGGTAGACAGGGCGGCAGTGCCGCCCTGTTTCGCAGCGGGCCATTACTCGAACTGCAGTGGCGTCACCCCTTGATACTCCTCGGCATTGAGGGGGGCAGGCCCCAGCCCCAGCGCCCAGAGCAGGGCGGCCTTGATGCCATCCTCATAGGTGTCGTCGGGGTAGCAGGTGCCCTCTGTTTCGGTGATCTGCTCACAGAGCAGCAGTTGCTCTTCGGCTTTTTCCACGTTGATTTCCATCACGCCTCCTCCCTATACCTTGGCCAGATCCAGGCTCATCTGGATGTAACGCCCGTGAGCGTCACGCTCGTAGAGCCGCAGATATTGGCTGGTGCCGGTCACCTGGATGGCATCGACAGCGGCTTGCATGGCCAACAGCCAATCCGGGTCATCGATATTGAGCTGGCGCAGGGAGAGCACCTGATTCACGTCGATATGACCGCTCTTGGATACCCGAAAGGCATGGTCTACCAGAGCGCGGATCTCGCTGCTGGCGCCATCGCTCCAACGTTCGATGCACTGGTCAATTAGCGCTTTGGCGGCCTGGATCCGTTCATCAAATTTGCGGTGCTCCCCCACTGCCCGAATGAGCTTGTAACGGCCATCAAAACTGAGCAGGGTCACGTTGCCCTTGGTACCGCCCCACGCCACGCCGTACTGCTCGGCGGAGAGGTCCACAAAGTCGGCGATCTGTTGCATGGCGCCAATCTTGAAGGCGGCCAGCTGTGCGCGTTGCTCGCGAGCTGCCGCAATGATGCCCATCACAACTTCATCGCGCAGCTTGTCTGCCGGGGCGATCAGGCTTTCCGGTACCCAGTGCCCCTGAGCGTTCTGGCGCATCGGGGTGGTACTGCTGGTTTGTGCTTCTTGCATGGACTTCTCCTTAATGGATCTTGTTGCTACCGGGCACCGGAGGGCACATCACGGCGCTGTACTGCTCTGCTGTCGCGCTCGCCAGCTCCTCCTGATGGGTCGCGCTGCAGAATTCGAGAAACTTGGGTAACTGGCGCAGCACCACCCGCGCCAGCGCCTCGTCTTCTATCTCAAGCTGGATCTTGCTCATCTCATCCCCCTGGCCAGTTTCAGGATTCTTGGCGCCAGTGCAGCAGGCAGCCGCCAAAGCGCACTAGGGCGACTTCGCGCACCACGCCCGCCAGACATTCACGGCTCAACACGGCGCGCGCTTGCATCTCTTTGGGCAGTGGCCCGGTGACCGCCAGCAGCGGGGTATGGCAAACCCGACTGGTGCGAACGTCATATCCCTTGGCCGTCAGCCAGTGGCTGAGTTGCTCGGCGGTCTTTTGCAAATTGCTGTGCAGATGCTTTTTCATCCCGTTCTCCTTGTGATCTCGTCACCGGGCCCACCGCGAAAGAGCCCCGCCAACCCTTATTTGCCTTCTTGCTTGTCGAGCAGTCGGTTGTATTTGATGGCCATGATTTTCAGCTCTTCGGCCAGCAATTCACTTAGAATGCGCAGGCTGCTGCTGGCATTGTCGCCATCGCTTTTGGCCTGACGGCGCAATCTGGAGAGGGTGGCCTCGGCGTCATAGCGAGCCGTTTTCTGCGCCCCTTTGCCCTGCTCTACAGATAACCGCATCGGGCGACGCAGTTGCTGCGCCTCGGTCAGCTGGCTATGGGGGCAACCGCTGCGGCATGCCTTCCAGAGCTTGATATCCATTGGACTGCTACCCACTTCGCTCGGGCCACGGCGTTGGTGAGCAAGACACTGATGGGCCGGGATATCCCCCAGGATGGGGCACCTCACCTTGTTGCCCATCAGGGCCCCTTCCACCAGGGTCTGTACCCTTGCCATATCGCCGGGATACTTTTCGTTGCAGACCTGGCTGATGGTGGTGCGAGAGAGCCCGAGCTTCTCGGCCACCTGGGCCAGCGAACTGGCCGCCACTTCGGCCTGCAACACCTCAAGCCACGTTTCCATGTGTCTCCTCCTCCCGTTGGAACGGGTATAACTGCTGCTGGTTTTGATCCCAGCAACCATGGTCACGACACAGCGGGGCATAACGGCCTGTATCCCGGACCAGCTGATAGCGTCCTGTCAGGCCGTGTCTGGCGGGTACAGGCAGCAAACTGTCAACTTTGAACAGCACTTTGACGTAACCGGCTTTCACCAACCTATCGGTGTAAAACCAGGCTTGTTTCTGACCCGTCTCTGCCGTCAGCATCAGGTCTGTCAGGGTGAAGAAGCGGCTGATCTTCATGGTGTTCCACATTTTCTGTTGATTGGTTTTGCGCTTGTTCTTGCATTTGGGCCGCTTCTGGCCACTGCTTTTGCCAATCGGTGGCACGTATTGGGCGCTAACCACTTTGAAATAGGCCGGGCGGGATACCACGCCGTCCGGGTGTTTAATGAGGTGGCCAGCGGCCAACCAGTCACGCACGACCTTGTAGATATGTGCCTCAGACATTCCCGTCACGGCGATCACGTCCTTGATCAGAAAAGTCTCTTGCTGGCACATCCATTCCCAGGCTTGCAACGTCATTAGCGTTGCTTTTGTATCAACCACTGGAATCCCTCCCGTGCTTTGTTTTTATTGGCTGTAGCCTGACGGCTAGCGGCTGCGACGCACGTCATGGAGCAGCTCGCTGGCGTCAACGTCCTCCAGCCGGATAATCCGGGCATCAGAGGCCATCGCCATTTTTTCAATCTTGTCGAGGGCCGAGACGATGGTGCGCACCACGCCATTGGAACGCTTGCGGATCAGATCCAGCAGTGCATCGTCGATCTCCACGTCCACCTCCAGCATTTCGCTGGCAATCAGGGACACGTCATCGAGATCGGCCGGTTTGAATTCGATCCACTGGGAGATGCGGTTAAACAGCTGCTTGCGCTGGCTGATGCGGCGGGCAATCTCTTCCATCCCGACCAGGATCAGGGGTTGTTCGGTGGCATCGTAGATATCGCGCAGGGTCTCCATGATGCGGGCATTGCCGACCACGTAATCGGCCTCGTCCACGAAGATGGCCAGCTCTTCGGCACGGACGGATTCGATGATGCTATCGACCTGAGCACGCAGGTTGTGGCGCTGGGGAATGCCGATCTCTTTGGCAATCTGCTCCAGCAGACTGGTCACCGTGTCGGCCTTGTAGCAGCGGACATAGATGCCGTTCACTTCGTCCTGGTTGAACAGCCACTCCACGGCGGTGGTCTTGCCAAAGCCGGAGGGGCCATGGATCAGGCCAATGCCCGGCACTATGCTGGAGCGGTTGAGCAAGTTGTCGAGCAGCTGCTCGGTCTTGAGCATGTTTTTGACTTCAACGATCTTGTGTTTCATAGTGGGTTTGTCCTTTGTTTTTGGGCCTTTTCGGGCTATTCGCTAACCTTTTGCCTGGGTGCGGCGGGTAGCCCGAACTTCATCCAGATGGCGGTTAATGCGTTTTGCCATCAGCTTGTGGCTGTAGAGGTATCGGGTCAGCCACTCCTTCTCCCGCTCTGTCAGCGGGGTATCCAGCTCCCGCTCTGCCAGATAGATGGCTTGCTCGTACTCGGTCTTGAGTGCTCTCGATTCCTGCCCTGCGATGGCTTGCGCCCGCTGCGCTTTCGCTTCTCGTCTGGCTTCTATGGCGGCCAGCTCTGCCGCATTGAAACGGGCGGGTTCAGCGGGGGTTGAAACCCCGGTGAGCGCGGCCAATGCCGGGTTATCGAGGGTGAGATCGCGCCGACTGAACGCTTCAATACCCTTGGCCTGATCGACGAAGTGGCGCACCACATCCTGATGGAGCTGGTCGATGCCAAAGGTCTTGGCAAGGTTGCGCATCTCGCGGCGAAAACTGGCCAGCGCCTTGGCATCGGCTTTTTTGGCCGCCCGGAAGGCATCGGGACTGATGCCATTGCCCAGCAGGTCGATGTTGATGGCCTCGATCCGCTCGTTCCAGTCACCGTGCGGTACAAGATGGCGCGGCCCACATCGCACGGATCGAGAAACACGCTGACCCGCTGGCTCTTCCAGTTGTGCTCCAACAGTTCGGGGGCGCTGTATTTGAGGCCACCGGCCTTGATAAAGCCTTTGGAAACGGTCGCCTCGCCGATATGGTTGAGCAACAGATCCAGCGCAGCTTCATCGGGAATGGCGCGGCGCTGATAACGGGCCAACTGGTACTTTTCATTGGGGCTGATGCCAAGGGCACTGTGCTTGCGGTTGTGGTAACGGGCATCGAGCCAGTTATCGAGCAGGGTTTGCAGCTCTGCTGCCGTCATGGCCAGCTCGTAAATCTCTTTTTGCGCATCCGGTTTGCGCTTCTCCTCCAGCCGCTGGGCAAAGCTCTTGCGCGCCTCGATCACCTGACGGTCTGCCACGCAGTGGCCGATATAGGAGGGCAACAGCTCGATCAGGCCGTGGCTCAAGGTGCGGAAAAACCGCTCGATATGGGGTTTCTCCCACCCCGAGTAGGCGTTGGAGCGGCTGAGGTTCATACCAAGCAGGGTGCAGATGGACATAACTCGCTGGCTCACGTAGTCAGAGCCGTTATCGGTGCGCATCACGCCGTTATCGTTGAGCGTGCCCCAAGCCAACAGAGTCTTGCGCAGCAGCAGGCAGATCCCCTCGCTCGATGAGCTCTTGGCCACCAGCAGACGAACGCGACGGGTATACACGTCGATCACGGCGATGATGCTGTGGCGACCATCCACCAACATGGCATCGACCGGGGTGCTATCGAACTCCCAGACGTCGTTGGGCTGGGCCATCCAGGGGTACATCTCCTCGATCGCGCTGCGGTATTTGTTGTTGTAGGCATCCGGGTTGGTGGTATAGGTAAAGGCCACCTTGTTCTCTGCCAACCATTTCACCATCCAGCGACGCAAGGAGGATTGGCTGGGGATCTGCCATCCCAGCTGATTCATGTCGCTGTATTGGCTGGCCAGTTCGTGCAGCGCCCCCCACTTGTTGGCCAGATGGGGCTTGGTGGTGACCAAGGCGGTGAGAAACTGGGCCAGATCTGGGCTCTGCTCGACGGTTGATGGTCGCTCCCGCTGATAGTTGCCAGCCAGAGCTGCGGGGCCTTCATCCGCCAGCGCACTTTGCCAGCGGCGCAGGGTGATCAGACTGAATGGCTTTTGCCGCTCATAGACGCTGGCTGGCAACTGCAGGATGCGGGCACGGTATGCCTCGATAAAGGCGCGGCGACCCACCTCCCCTTGCTGGCAGGCGTGATAGGGGGCTAGGAAGATATCGGCAGCCTGCAGGATCAGCAGTCTGGCATCGACCTTCTGGCGAGCCCCCTCCCCCAAAGTCAGCAATTTGCGGCCAGCCTCCGGTTTGACTGGCACCTCGCGCGCCAGCAACTTGGCCATGGCCTTGCCACCCGCTGCATGGTCGGTCACCGCATGGCCTTGTGCAGCCACAGCTTGTTCTGCCAGATAACGGCGGGTTTCAATCGGCAGTGAGCCAATGTGGTATTCGGCCCCTTTGCCTTTCTCGCGCTTGCGGCTTTGCCACTCTTCACGCTCGGCCTTTTTGCGCACACCATCGGGGTAAGCGGGCATGCCAACCAATCCGGCCAGCGCCTGGGCGGTGTACCAGCTGCTCATTGGTCACCTCCCAGCAGGTCGATCCCCAGCGACTCGGACAGCAGGGCCATGATGGCGCGGCTTTCCCGACGCTTGGGGCTAATCCCTCTGGCCGGAGCATAGTGTTTGATGCAACGCTGTACGGCTCGGGGGTGCAACCCTTTAGCGCGGGCCCAAGCAGCTTGGGAATATCCGCATTTTATGAGCTCAGCCCTGATCCACTCTGGTGTTTTCCCTGACATACTCACCCCGTTTCGGTATCATCAAGTGTCGCAGTGCGTATCTTTATCTTTCATAAAAGAATGATTTCATGTCGCAACGCGTCACATATGAATGATTGATCCCCCCAAAAAGATTGACAAGTCTTTTTGTGCGGAATTTTTTGTCTATCGACTCACCAGCATCAGCCACTAGCCGAGAATTCCTTGTATGTCAGAGCGTTATGAAGAAAAACCACAAGCAGTACAAAAAGACGGTGAGGTATCTTTTCTGACGGCGGGAATGGATACTCTGAGTGACCGTCTGGATGAGCTGCGCGGGAGCCTGAGCTACAAGGCATTTGCCGAACTGGTGGGGATGAGTGAGTCGGGGATGCGCAAATACTTCCCTCCGTTTAGTTCATTGCCCACCATCGACAAGGCGCTGCGCATCGCGCGGACGTTCAATGTGAATCTGGAGTGGCTGGCCACCGGTCAGGGCCCGAAACACCCCGATGGAACGGCCGAGCAGATGGTGCAACGTGAGGAGTTTGATGAGGAGTACGCGCTGATCGATGGCTACCATGTCACCGTCAGTACCGGCCATGGTGCGTTTAATGATGATCATGAGGTTAAACGCAAGCTGGCCTTCCGCCGCAAGTGGCTCACGTTTCGCAAGTTAAACCCGGATAACCTGGTGGTGGTCTTCGCCAAAGGCGACAGCATGGAGCCCACCATCCACTCTGGTGACTCTATCCTGGTCGATATCAGCAAGAATCAGATCGAAGACGGATCCATCTTCGTGCTGCGCCTGGGAGAAGAGCTCTACGCCAAGCGCCTGCAGAAAAACTTCGATGGCGGGATCACCATCATCAGCGACAACCGCGATGATTACCCCCTGCAGGTCGTTCCAGCCAATCAGCTGGAAAACCTGGCCGTGATCGGCAAGGTAGTCTGGGCAGGGCACGACTTTTTTTAACTGTAACTATCTGATTTTGTGATACCCCGCTGCTGATATTATCTGGCCAGTAATTATTTAAATGGCTCTAGGCAGCAATCACTACATTTTTCATTTTCAGTGCATCGACTCGCTGCCTGACTCTAAAGTTTTCATTTTGCGGTTAAACGGCTTGGTTTAACCGCATCACGCCACAAGCCCCGCCATTCCTGAGTTTGTCCCGCCATCTCCCACTTGTTTTCGCCAGCTCCCGGTTTTTCATTCTTGGTGATGGGTTACACGAGAAGTGCAGCAGATTGGAGAGCACAAAGAGGATCACGATGGCCCCCAGTTGCTGCTCGCCAAATGCCAGCACCATCAAGGGGATACCAAGATTGCCGGTATTTCGGAACATGGCGGGCAAGATCAGCGCTGCCCGCTCAATTCCTTGGAGTTTGAGCTGCGCGAGCAGCAGACCTGGTAACAAAATAACCAGCGCCCCCGCCGCAATCAGCGGCATATGCTCCGCCAGCGCCAGCGGATACTTGACCAGCGCGGAGAAGACCAGCGCCGGGGTAAACAGTTCGATATTGGCCCTATTGACGTAACCGAGGGCGGCCCCCGGTCGCAATCGCCCGTAGAGTGCGCCGAGCCCGACCACACCGAACACCGGGATGACGATATTGAGCAAGGCGCTGAACATGGGCGGCGTCCGTTACAGTTCGCGGGCCGGTTTGCCCATCAGTACCACCGGATCCAGCGTCACTTCCAGTGCGCCGTTACTGACCCAAAGCTGACCATCGGAAATAGTGCAGGTGAGCTGCATGGTACGCTCGACCATAGCGGTGAGCGGCAGAGTCTGGCTGTCGGAGAGTTCGATGATGCTGAGGTTGTCATGCTGGCTCAGCTTGCCCTGGTTCTGCTTCCACCAGACGCTGGTGCCACGACCGCCGTAGAGGTAGAGCACCACCTGACGGGCGCGGTTGCAGGCTTTTTTAAGCCGTTTTTCATCGGGTTGGCCCAGCTCGATCCAGAGCTCTATTTCGTCCGAGTAGTTCTTGCACCAGAGCTCGGGTTCGTCATCGGCGCTCAATCCCTTGGTGAATTCCAATCGCTCAGCGGCGTGCCAGGCAAAGGCCGCCAGCCGGATCATCATCCGCTCATCGGTTTCGGAGGGGTGGCGTGCCAGCGTGAGGGAGAAGTCCTGATACAGATTGCGATCCATATCAGACAAACTGATCTGGGCCTTGAATACGGTTGCCTTGAGAGCCATAGAAAACCTTGAACACCTGATAAGAGAAGGGTGAGTGGGAAATACGGGCGCCAGTGTAATCAAAATCGGCGGCAGGTTCGACCATACTGACCAAAGATTTCCCCTTCCCTGCCGGGATAAGTGCTTTAAAAGACACAAAAAACAAATGCCAGTCCGAAGACTGGCATTTGGCGGCATGGAGAAGCGACTCACTTCTCGGCGGACTGTACCCCGAACGCATTCAGCAGCATGCAACAGGTCACTGCCACCGCCACGAATCCGCTCAGAAAGATAAAGGGCATGGCCCCGTATCCCAGTACTGTCCAGATGGTGTGTTCAAGAAGACTCATTGTTGTGTCCTTCATCCGGTGAAAGGTGTGTTCCTTCTGGCGGATATTGGCTCCGCTCTTGATGCCTCCATTTGACCTCAATCAGCGGTTGGGTCCTATGCCACCAAAGTGATAAATGCAGGGTTCATTTGCGCTGGATCAAGCTTTTTGGCCAAATATCCATGCAGTTCAAGCAATTACCACCGCCAGTCAAGGATAGACACAAACACAGCAGAATAAAAAAACGCGCCGGATGGCGCGTTTCTTGGACAGCACAGGCAAGGGATCAGTTGTCGCACAGATCGCTTGGCATGTCCTGACGCAGGCGGGTCCACAGCTTGCCGGACTCGATACCGTACTGACGCACCGTCATGAACACGGCTTCGTGGTTCTTGGTCTCGGCCAGATTGAGCAGGGTCTTGTAGTAGGCATCTGCGGTCTCGCGAGCCTGCTTGTCGGAGAAGTAGTAGCTGCCGACTCTGCTGTACAACCCTTTGAAACCGTTCAGGATCAGGGCGTAGATCGGATTGCCGGAAGCAAACGCCAGCTGGTGGTGCAGGCGATAATCGAACTCGGCATAAGCCTGTGCGTTGTTCTCGACCCCATCGGCGCCACGCAGGATCTCGGCGGCCTGTTCTGGATTGTGACGGATCGCCCCGCGGATAAAGATGGTGCAGATATGGGTACGGGCGGAGAGCAGCTGAGCTATCAGATCAGGTACCTTGTCCTGATCCAGACGGGCCAACGTCTCCAGAATATTGAGGCCGGAGGTTTCCCAGAAATTGTTCACCTTGGTCGGCTTGCCATGCTGTATGGTCAACCAGCCATCACGGGCCAGTCGCTGCAGCACTTCGCGCAAGGTAGTCCGCGTCACCCCGATCAACTCGGATAATTCACGCTCGGCGGGCAGAATAGATCCGGGAGGAAAGCGATTGTTCCAGATGGACTCGATGATGTATTCCTCGGCAAACCCAGCTGGGCTCTGCGCTTTTATAACCATGAATTGACTCTGTTGTAATGCGTAAAAAGGCTGACGAATGATATCAAAGCGATGATGGCTGGCAAGCATAAGGTCAGTCCTCTGCTCACATATGGCAAATATAGTGTTGGGAATATGTATCTAATCGCCACGAGGGAGCCAGCCAACCCCGACAAGGTGGTTGTAAAACAGACAGATGGGCAGAGATCCATCGGCTATCATTTATAATCGTCACGCTTTTTGATTAAAATCACGAGGAATCAGACAGATAAAGGCCAACATCCGGAGGCACAGGTCGAATCATCCTTGACTGCATAGAAGCAGATCCTAACAACAAAGTTGAGACCCATTATCATGCCAATAAGCCTAGGGCAGGCATTCGCCAAGAACTTCTTGGGCAATGCACCACAGTGGTATAAAAGCGCCATCTTGCTATTTCTGGTGATCAATCCGATCGCCTTCCACCTTGATCCTTTCATTGCGGGCTGGTTACTGGTCGTTGAGTTTATCTTCACCCTGGCCATGGCCCTCAAGTGCTACCCTCTGCAACCGGGTGGTCTGCTCGCGATCGAAGCCGTGTTGATCGGCATGACCTCCGCCGATCAGGTCAAGCACGAGCTGGTCGCCAATATCGAGGTGCTGCTGTTGCTGGTGTTCATGGTGGCAGGCATCTATTTCATGAAGCAGCTGCTGCTCTATGTCTTCACCAAGCTGCTGATCGGCGTACGCTCCAAGATCCTGCTCTCCCTCTCCTTCTGTCTGGTCTCCGCCTTCCTGTCAGCTTTTCTCGATGCCCTGACCGTGATTGCCGTGGTGATCAGCGTCGCCACCGGTTTCTATGCCATCTATCACAAGGTCTCGTCCGGCAAGGAGTTTGGTCACAGCCATGACCATACCGATGATAAGGAAGTCGCCGAGCTCAATCGCCAGGATCTCGATGATTTTCGCGCCTTCCTGCGCAGCCTGATGATGCATGCCGCCATCGGTACCGCGCTGGGTGGTGTCTGCACCCTGGTGGGCGAGCCGCAAAACCTCATCATCGGCGAGCAAGCCAGCTGGAACTTCGCTGAATTTGCCATTCGTATGTCCCCTGTGACCGTCCCCGTCTTTATCTGCGGTCTGCTGACATGCGTGCTGGTGGAGCAGTTCCGCTGGTTTGGCTATGGCGCCCGCCTGCCGGACACGGTGCGTGCCATCATGGAGGAGTACAACCGCTACGAAGAGGCAAAACGCAGCCCGCAAGACAAGGCCAAGCTGATCGTTCAGGCATTGATTGCGGTCTGGCTGATCGTCGGTCTGGCCATGCACCTGGCAGCCGTTGGCCTGATTGGTCTCTCGGTCATCGTGCTGGCCACCTCCCTGACCGGGATCACCGAGGAGCACTCGCTGGGTAAAGCCTTCCAGGAGGCACTCCCCTTCACCGCCCTGCTGGCGGTCTTCTTCAGCGTGGTCGCCGTCATCATCGATCAGCAGCTGTTCAAGCCGGTGATCGAGCTGGTACTGGCAGCCAAACCGGAGAACCAGCTGGCCCTCTTCTATCTGGCCAACGGGGTGCTCTCCATGGTCAGTGACAACGTCTTTGTCGGCACCGTCTACATCAATGAGGTGAAGACGGCCATGCTCAATGGTGCCATCGACCGCGCCCAGTTCGATCTGCTGGCGGTAGCTATCAACACAGGTACCAATCTGCCGTCAGTCGCCACCCCCAATGGTCAGGCCGCCTTCCTGTTTATGCTCACTTCGGCATTGGCGCCGCTGCTGCGTCTCTCCTATGGCCGCATGGTCTGGATGGCGCTGCCCTACACATTGGTGCTGGGGCTGATCGGCTTTTTCTCTGTCGAATTGCTGCTTGGTCCTGCCACCGAGTGGTTCTATCAGCATGGATGGCTGATGATGGAGAGTGCGCTGCCAGCGGTACAGCCGGCGCTGCATTAATCCATTGCGACGGTTTCCGAGGGCCCTTTCAGGGCCCTTTTCTTTTCGGTTCCGCTCTGCTCTAATTCAGCCACTGTTTTTTCTGAGAGATCAATGAGATGATCGAGTTTCTCCGCCGTATCGCCGCCCATCGGCTGGCCTGGGGTCTGTTGGCAGCATCAGCCCTGTTCCTCGAGTTGTGCGCCCTCTTCTTCCAGCATGTGCTGGGCCTCTCCCCGTGCGTGATGTGCGTTTACGAACGGTTGGCGACCCTGGGTGTGCTGGCCGCTGGTCTGCTCGGCATGGTGGCGCCGGATAAGTGGTATGTTCGCTGGAGTGCCATGTTGCTGTGGGGCTACAGTGCCTTCCGTGGCTTCCAGCTGGCCCTCAAGCATGTGGACTATCAGGTTAACCCCTCCCCGTTCAACGTCTGCAGCCCGTTTGCCGACTTCCCGAGCTGGGCTCCGCTCGATCAGTGGCTCCCCTGGCTCTTTATGCCGGAAGGGGATTGTGCCCAGATCACCTGGCAGTTCTTCGGTTACTCCATGCCCCAGTGGCTGGTCGTCATCTTCGCCGCTTACCTGTTGGTCTTCACCGTAGTGGCCATCGGCAATCTGGTGAAAGGGCGCTGCTGCAACTGAGTGTCATGCCCGCGTGGAGATAAAAAGGGGGAGCCATTATGGCTCCCCCTTCTCGTTCTGGTTGACCGTATTTCTGATTATGCCTTGGCTGTACTCATCTTGGCCTTGACCGCGCCAATTACCATGGGCAACAGGGAGATACCGATGATGCCGAAGATCAGCAGGGTAAAGTTGTGACGCACCACCGGCAGATTGCCAAAGAAGTGACCGGCATAAACGAAGGAGAGTACCCACAGCAGGCCGCCAACCAAGTTGAACGCCAGGAAGCGCGGATAGGTCATGGCCCCCATCCCTGCCACGAACGGCGCAAAGGTACGCACGATGGGCAGGAAGCGGGTGATGATGATGGTCTTGCCACCATGCTTGGCATAGAAGGCGTGGGTCTTCTCCAGATAATCCCGGCGGAAGATTTTGGAGTCCGGGTTGCGGAACAGCTGCTCGCCGAAGAAGTGCCCAATGGTATAGTTGACCACGTTGCCCAGCACGGCAGCGATGATCAGCACGGCCGCCAGGGTATGGACGTCCAGCACGCTGCCCACGGTAAGCGCACCGGCGGCAAACAGCAGGGAGTCACCCGGCAGGAACGGCGTCACTACCAACCCGGTTTCACAGAAGATGATCAGAAACAGGATTGCATAAACCCAGACGCCATAGTTCTCGAACAGCTCTTTCAAATGCACGTCAACGTGCAGGATAAAGTCGATTGCAAAGAGGATCAGATCCATTTTTTCCATACCCATAAAGTGAACGGCGTGGAGTCTACGCCAATGCCATTCGGGCGACAATCACCGGCCAGCCTCTTTTTCATCCCGCAGCGCCCACCTTCAAATGAAACCGTTTTTCCGCTTCCTTCGAGGGTGGGAGCGCACAGAGTGATGTCGAGCGTGGTGTTGAAAAGGTGAACTAGGAGGCCTGTTCCAGATCGCTGCGCACTGCGGGGGGAAGGCAACGCTCCCAACCCCACAGCAACACCAGCAGCAGGGTCACGTCATCGAACCAACCCAGCAAGGGCACCACGTCAGGGATAAGATCCACCGGACTAATGCCATAGAGCAGGATAAGGATCACCAGTCCCCTCGCCCACCAGGGGGTACCGGGATGGCGAAAACCATGATAGAGACGACGAAGTCGTTGCCAAATCAGCCAGCGTTTGCGGCTCATGACTCGATCAACTCGCTGCGCAACTGCTGGATCTGATCCCGCAGTGCTGCCGCCTGTTCGAACTCCAGATCCCGGGCATGTTGGAACATCTGCTCCTCCATCCGCTTGATCTCTTTGGCAATCTCGCTGGCAGAGCGGACATGGTACTCCCCTTGCGGCTCGGCCGCCTTGCGCATCCCCTTGCCAGGTTTGCCTGCCGTGCGGCTGCCGCCCATGTCCATCACATCACCAATGGACTTATTGAGCCCCTTGGGGGTGATCCCATGCTTGAGGTTATAGGCATGCTGCAAGGCGCGGCGCCGCTCGGTCTCCTCAATGGCGACCTTCATCGAGTTGGTGATGGTATCGCCGTAGAGAATGACCTTGCCGTTGAGGTTACGCGCCGCCCGACCGATGGTCTGGATCAGCGAGCGGGTCGAGCGCAGGAAGCCCTCTTTATCTGCATCCAGAATCGCGACCAGCGACACCTCCGGCATGTCGAGACCTTCCCTCAGCAGGTTGATGCCCACCAGTACATCGAACTTGCCGAGGCGCAGATCGCGGATGATCTCCACCCGCTCGACCGTGTCGATATCGGAGTGGAGGTAGCGCACCTTGACGTCGTGCTCCGCCAGATACTCGGTCAAGTCTTCCGCCATCCGCTTGGTCAGGGTCGTGACCAGCACCCGCTCTTCGACGGCGACCCGCTTGCGGATCTCGGAGAGCAGATCGTCCACCTGCGTGGTCACCGGACGCACCTCGATCTCCGGATCGAGCAAGCCGGTTGGGCGCACCACCTGCTGCACCACATCGCCGCCGGACTTCTCCAGCTCGTAGGGGCCGGGAGTCGCCGAGACAAACACAGTCTGCGGCATCAGCGCTTCAAATTCGTCGAACTTGAGCGGCCGGTTGTCGAGCGCCGAGGGGAGCCGGAAGCCGTACTCCACCAGGGTCTCCTTGCGGGAGCGGTCCCCTTTGAACATGGCACCGATCTGCGGCACCGTGACGTGAGACTCGTCTATGATGAGCAGGCCATCCCCCGGCAGGTAGTCAAACAGGGTGGGCGGCGGCTCCCCCGGCGCACGGCCGGAGAGGTAGCGGCTGTAGTTCTCGATGCCGGAGCAGTAACCCAGCTCCTGCATCATCTCCATGTCGAACTGGGTACGCTGGCTGATGCGCTGCTCTTCCACCAGCTTGTTGAGGGACAACAGCTGCTCGCGGCGGCTGCGCAGCTCCTCCTTGATATGCTCGATAGCCCCCAGAATGGTTTCGCGCGGGGTGGCGTAGTGGGTCTTGGGATAGATGGTGTAGCGCACTACCGTCTGCTCGATGGCGCCGGTCAGAGGATCGAACTGGGAGAGGCGCTCCACCTCTTCATCAAACAGCTCTACCCGCAGGGCCAACTTGTCCGATTCGGCAGGGTAGATGTCGATCACTTCACCGCGCACCCGGAAGGTGCCGCGTTGAAACGCCATGTCGTTGCGTGTGTACTGCAGCTCAGCGAGGCGACGCAGGATATCCCGCTGGTTGATCACATCCCCCACTTTGAGATGCAGCATCATGCTTAGATAAGCTTGGGGATCCCCCAGACCATAGATGGCCGACACCGAGGCGACAATCACCACGTCGCGCCGCTCCAGCAGCGCCTTGGTGGCCGACAATCGCATCTGCTCGATGTGATCGTTGATCGAGGCATCCTTCTCTATAAAGGTGTCGGTGGTCGGCACATAGGCTTCGGGCTGGTAGTAGTCGTAGTAGGAGACGAAATACTCCACCGCATTGTCGGGGAAGAACTCCTTCATCTCGCCATAGAGCTGGGCGGCCAGGGTCTTGTTGGGAGCCAGGATCATGGTCGGGCGGTTCAGGGTGGCGATGACGTTGGCCATGGTGAAGGTCTTGCCCGAACCGGTCACCCCGAGCAGGGTCTGGTGGGCGAGGCCGGACTCGATGCCATCCAGCAGTTGGGCAATCGCCGCGGGCTGATCCCCGGCGGGTTGAAACTGGCTGGCTAACTTGAACAATTTGCTCATGAACACTCCCGACACAAAACAGCAAAGGAGCAGTGTAACCGAGGGTTTGGCAGCGGTACACCCGTGCCATCATCCCGCGAATGGCTTGACCACCCAGGACACCTTCTGTATGATGCTCCTCCTTGCCTGATGTTCCCCCGTAGTTCAGTCGGTAGAACGGCGGACTGTTAATCCGTATGTCACTGGTTCAAGTCCAGTCGGGGGAGCCAATTCCTCACCATCTCGGTGCAAGTTATCCACTTTAGTGCCCTCTTCTGCCAATTTTAATGCACAAGATCCTTCTTGCTGCTGACGCTCCCTTTTGTTACCCGCCCCGGCTCGACAGAGTTTTCTCCTGTCGCATCTAACTATTTGATTTTTATACAAACATTTTTCTTCCGGTATTTTTTGAACAGCCCTTGCATCCCAGTGCTGGCGCGGCTTTCAGGGCGATGAACAAGTTTCATAAACAGGGTTATCCACAGATTCTGTGGGTAAGTGCAGCAAGCCCTGTCAGGACGCGGGATTGCCTGTTATCCCCTGCAACAGGAGACCATTTTACAGGCTAACCTGATTTTATTCTGTTTTGTCCCACCCTCTGTAACTGTTGATTAACAGGCTCTATTGGCACTTTCCGGAGATATCTTTTTGCCAGCCCTTTCCCCATATGGGAATGACGCTAGTATCTCGTCATTTGACTCTTTTACGACCAAGAGATCCCCAGGTTGAATCTGCTGAAACCGCTCTGTGGCGAAGCGCTAGACAGCAGAATCTAAAATCTCACCCATGACAGTGCAAGCCCGGCTGCAACCAGCATGTTTCACTAATTGACAACGGGAAGGAGAGCAAAAATCACCTGCTTTTTTCCGATGCTCCCCTTATCCCGCCGCCTGCTCATTAAATAGCGTCCGATAACTTCCGATTAATCGCACCCTTGCGCTTCTTTATTGGGGATAGATCCGGCACAATATCGGCCCCACTTTTTTCCTCGGTTTTTCCGGGCATGACCATAGACTTTGTGACACTGCTACATCAAAGCGACTCCCTGCTGCTCTTCGTAGTGCTGGCTTTTGGCCTGCTGCTTGGCAAGGTACGGATTGGCAACTTTCAGATTGGCAACACCATAGGTGTGCTGTTTACCGCCCTGCTGTTTGGTCAGATGGGCTTCGAGTTCACCGCCACGACCGAGAACGTCGGCTTCATGCTCTTCATCTTCTGCGTGGGGATCGAAGCGGGGCCCCACTTCTTCAGTGTCTTCCTGCGCGATGGCATCCACTACATCACCCTGACTCTGGTGATCCTGCTGACCGCCCTCTTCCTGACGGTAGGACTGGCCAAGTTCTTCAATCTGGGGCCCGGGATGGCGGCCGGCATTCTGGCGGGATCGCTCACCTCGACCCCTGCGCTGGTCGGTGCCCAGGATGCCCTGCGCAGTGGCCTGCTCAACCTGCCCCATCAGACCGATATGCAGGCGGTGCTCGACAACATGGGTATCGGCTACGCCCTGACCTATCTGGTGGGTCTGGTTGGCCTGATGCTGGTCGTGCGATACCTCCCTTCGCTGGCACGGCTCGATCTCAACACCGAAGCGCAAAAAATTGCCCGTGAGCGGGGTCTATCCGACAGCGACAGTCGCAAGACCTACCTGCCCATCATTCGCGCCTATCGGGTTGGTCCCGAGCTGGCAGCCTGGATTGGCGGCCGCACCCTGCGCGAGACCGGCATCTACCCCCACACCGGCTGTTATGTGGAGCGGATCCGCCGCAACGGCATTCTCGCCAGTCCTGATGGGGATGCCGTCATTCAGGAAGGGGATGAGATCGCGCTGGTGGGCTATCCCGAGAGCCACGAGAAGCTGGACGTCAATTACCGCAACGGTAAAGAAGTGTTTGATCGCAACCTGCTCGACCTGCAGATCGTCACCGAAGAGATAGTGGTAAAGAACGACTCCGTGGTGGGTCGTCATCTGGTGGAACTCAACCTGACCGAGAAGGGGTGCTTCCTCAACCGGGTGGTGCGTTCCCAGATCGAGATGCCGTTCGATCGCAACATCATGCTGCAAAAAGGCGACGTGCTGCAGATCAGCGGCGAAAAACAGCGGGTTAAACTGCTGGCCAACAAGATCGGCTTTATCAGTATCCACAGCCAGACCACGGATCTGGTGGCCTTCACCACCTTCTTCGTGCTGGGGCTGCTGATCGGTTCTGTCTCGCTGGTGTTCGGCCAGATTGAATTTGGCCTCGGCAACGCAGTCGGTCTGCTGCTGGCAGGCATTCTGATGGGATATCTGCGGGCCAACCACCCGACGGTCGGCTACGTGCCCCCGGGCGCCCTGCGACTGGCCAAGGATCTTGGTCTGGCGGTCTTTATGGTCAGCACCGGTCTCAAGGCGGGTGGCGGCATTCTGGATCACCTGAGCGAAGTGGGTGCCGTGGTACTCTTCTCCGGTATGCTGGTCACGACGCTGCCGGTACTGGTCGGCTACCTGTTCGGGGTCTGGGTATTGAAGATGAACCCGGCCCTGCTGC
The DNA here is from genome assembly GCF_049170755.1 of Aeromonas sp. 604176. NCBI lineage: Bacteria > Pseudomonadati > Pseudomonadota > Gammaproteobacteria > Aeromonadales > Aeromonadaceae > Aeromonas > Aeromonas sp. 604176. The sequence goes on along the minus strand of NZ_JAAKNE010000013.1, from coordinate 392 downwards.
TCGGCGCCATCACAGGTGCCCGTACCTGCGCCCCCGCCATGGATGTGGTTAACGAGGCCGCCAACAGCTCCATTCCGGCGCTTGGCTACGCAGGGACCTATGCGGTGGCCAACGTGATGCTGACGCTGGCAGGCTCCTTTATCATCGGCTTCTGGTTCTAGCAGCCATCAAGTTACCGCTAACAAAGAAGGGAGCCTCCGGCTCCCTTCTTGCTATCTGATTTTCTCCCAAGACGCGGAGCAGGCTCATTGGTGTGATCTCACCTGACACCAACCATCTGCGCTGTCAGCCCCCTACCCACAATAGTTGATGCTCTGCTCTGCTCTGCTCTGCTCTGCTCTGCTCTGCTCTGCTCTGCTCTGCTCTGCTCTGCTCTGCTCTGCTCTGCTCTG
>NZ_JAAKNE010000012.1:0-54558 GCF_049170755.1 Aeromonas sp. 604176 | reverse complement strand
CGCAAGAAGTCGGTGCGCCGCAAGCTCAACGCCATCAGCTCCGAATTCAAGGGCAAGAAGGTGTTGCTGGTGGACGATTCCATCGTGCGTGGTACCACGTCCGAGCAGATCATCCAGATGGCCCGTGAAGCGGGGGCAGCCAAGGTCTACTTCGCCTCGGCGGCGCCGGAAATTCGCTTCCCCAACGTCTATGGCATCGATATGCCCACCGCCAACGAGCTGATCGCCCACGGCCGTGAAGTGGAAGAGGTGTGCAAGCTGATTGGCGCTGACGGTCTGATTTTCCAGGATTTGGAAGATCTGGAAGCTGCCGTACGGGAGATCAACCCGGATCTGCGTCACTTCGAGACCTCGGTGTTCAATGGCCACTACGTCACCTCCGACGTGGACCAGTCCTATCTGGATCACCTCAATGCCCTGCGCAACGATGACACCAAAGCGGTGCGTGAGTGGCAGGAAGGCACCAGCAATCTGGAAATTTTTAACGAAGGAAGTTAAACGTTTGCGGTTTTGCCGGATGGGATAGCGAGATGGGGGCCTGTTGCCCCCATTGTCGTTTTTGCCTCACACAGGCAGAAGGGGGAGGAGATATCTGTTTGAAAAACATCCGCTTATCTTGCCGGATATGGGCATGGCCAGCAGGATCCGCTAGCATAGGCGGCAACATATATGACCGATACGCTTTTAAGAGACGAGAGTTCAGATGGATGATCTGCTAGCCCCAGTGCGCCAGTTTTTGCAGTGCGAGACCCCGGATGAGTGGGTGGAGATGGCGCGAGATCCGGCCCGTTTGCCGACCCTGCTCATCGATCACGCCAACTGCGAGACCAAGGCCGCACTCACTGCCCACAGTCTGGTGCGCCGCTACTGCCTGCCCAAGGGCAAGCGCCATCTGCTGCCCAAGCTGGAGTTCTATCGCGAGCTGGATGCCATTCCGGAGAAGGCCGAGATCCTGGGCAAACGCAGCATGGGGGAGTCTGATCGCACCGTCTTTGCCGAGCTGGAGCGCAATCCACTGCTGTTTCCCATGGTGCGACTCATTCAGGAGGAGCTGCACCACTTCGAGCAGGTGCTGGAGATCATGCAGGCCCGCGGCATCGAATACGGGCCGGTGACGGCCTCCCGCTATGCCCGTCAGTTGATGCAGCATGTGCGCACCCATGAACCGGCCACCATAGTCGACAAGATGATCATCGGTGCCTATATCGAGGCCCGCTCCTGCGAGCGGTTTGCCAAGCTGGCGCCCCATCTGGACGAAGAGCTGAGCCGCTTCTATGTCTCTTTGCTGCGCTCCGAAGCGCGTCACTATCAGGATTACCTGAGCCTGGCCGAACAGTACGCAGGGGAGGATATCAGCGAGCGGGTGGCCTTCTTTGGCAAGCTGGAAGCCGAGCTAATCTGCTCGCCGGATCCCCAGTTCCGGTTTCATAGCGGCCTGCCTGTCACATCTGACAGTTGTTGACGCACAGGGGGCAAACTACTATTGCCCTGTTCCTACTACGAGCGACAAGTAGTTACTTTTGAGCGCAATTCCCGGCCCTGAGCCGGGATCTTTTTTTCTGTCGTACCTCCTTCCTGCTTTTGGCGCTCTATGCTGAATCCCTGGCTATTTTTGCGTCTTCCCCTTGCGATGAAATCCTGTTCGAACAGCCGGTTATTGTGGTGATAAAGTGCTCATTCAGGTGGCTCACCCTTGTAGAAACGGGCGAAACCGTGTACTTTTTTGCCTTCGCAAGATTTGAATAACCAATCAATAGGAGCGTGTATGCGCATTGTTCTGTTGGGGGCTCCGGGCGCCGGCAAAGGTACCCAGGCTCAGTTCATCATGGAAAAACACGGTATTCCCCAGATCTCCACCGGCGACATGCTGCGTGCGGCGATCAAAGCGGGCACCGAGCTCGGTCTGAAAGCCAAAGCTGTGATGGACGCAGGTCAGCTGGTCTCTGACGACATCATCATCGGTCTGGTCAAAGAGCGCATCGCTCAGCCGGACTGCGCCAAAGGCTTCCTGTTGGACGGTTTCCCGCGCACCATTCCCCAGGCGCAAGCCATGAAGGACGCCGGTGTCGTGGTTGATTTCGTGCTGGAGTTCGATGTGCCGGACGAAGAGATCGTCAAGCGCATGAGCGGCCGTCGCGTTCACTCCGGCTCCGGCCGTACCTACCACGTGGTGTTCAATCCGCCGAAAGTGGAAGGCAAGGATGACGTGACCGGTGAAGATCTGGTGATCCGCGCCGACGACGAAGAGACCACAGTACGCAAGCGTCTGGATGTATATCATCAGCAGACCGCGCCGCTGATCGGTTTCTACGGCAAAGAGGCGGAAGCGGGCCACACCCGTTACGTCAAGATCGACGGCACCCAGCCGGTTGATCTGGTCAGCAAGCAGCTTGCCACCATTCTGGGCTGATCTTTGCTGCCGGCACTGTTTCCCGTGCCATCAGATAAATAAAGAGAAGGGCCCTGTCGGGCCCTTTTTGCATAATGACAGATAGACAGGAAGCCAACGTGACCACGAAAACCGGAATATTGCTGGTCAATCTGGGTACCCCAGCCGCACCGACCACCGCTGCCGTCAAAGCGTTCCTCAGCCAGTTCCTGCACGATCCCCGTGTGGTGGACCTGCCCCGTTACCTCTGGTGTCCGCTGCTCCACTTCATCATCTTGCCGACGCGCTCGCCCAAAGTGGCCAAGCTCTATCAGCAGGTCTGGACCGAGCAGGGCTCGCCGCTGATGGTGATAAGCAAGCAGCAGCGCGCTGCGCTGGAGCAGGAGCTCAAGCGGGAGGGGGTCGATGTGCCGGTGGAGCTGGCGATGACCTATGGTTCCCCGTCAGTGAATGATGGCTGGCAGGCGCTCAAGGCCAAAGGGGTCAACCGGGTGATCCTGTTGCCGCTCTATCCGCAATATTCGGTCAGTACCACCGCCTCGGTCTTCGATGCCTGGAGCAAGGCGATGAAGAGAGAACGCAATCTGCCGGTGGTACGGCTCATTCGTGATTATCACGCCCATCCCGAATATATACAGGCGCTAGCCATGAGCGTGCGCCGTCACTGGGAGCAGCACGGTCAGGGTGATCACCTGCTGATGTCGTTCCACGGCATTCCCGAGCGCTACGAGAACGAAGGGGACCCCTATGGTCACCAGTGTCGCCACACCGCCACTCTGCTGGCCGAGGCGCTCGGGCTGGAAGCCGGGCAGTGGACAGCCAGTTTCCAGTCCCGCTTTGGCAAGGAGGAGTGGCTCAAGCCCTACACAGACGTGACCATCGCTGGCCTGCCGGTCGCCGGGGTCAAGCGGCTCGATGTAATTTGTCCTGCCTTTGCCGCCGACTGCCTCGAAACCCTTGAGGAAATTCAGGTACAGAATCGGGAGATCTTCATGGAGGCCGGTGGCGAGCGGTTTGAATATATTCCGGCCCTCAACAGCGATCAGGCCCACATCAGGATGATGGTCTCGCTCATCTGCCGCGAATTGGCATGAGTGACCGGCAGTCAGTCAAACAAGGAGTCGAGTCATGGTACATATCACGCTGATCTACGCAGGCCTGCTTGGGCTGCTGTTTCTGGGGCTCTCCTTCTGGGTGGTCAGACGCCGCGCCCAGTTCGGGGTGATGATAGGGCAGGGGGAAGTCCCCGAGCTGCTGGCGGCGATCCGGGCCCACGGTAATTTTGCCGAGTATGTGCCGCTGACCCTGCTGCTGATGGCGCTGTGCGAGCTCTCCGGTGCCGGTGCGCTCTGGCTGCATGCCGGTGGCGCCATGCTGCTGGTCGGCCGCATCCTGCATGCCATCGGCATCCAGATCCCCAAAGCCCCCAATGTGCCCCGTTTTCTGGGCACCTTGCTGTTCTGGCTCGCCCTCGGCCTCTTCTCGGTGCTGGCTCTGTTGCAGGGGATGGCGGCCGCCTGAAAACCGGCGCTTTGTATGCTATTGAACCACCTCGGGCGGGGTGGTTTTTCATGGTGAAAAAGCAAACGTTTTTCCTTGCGGGCCTTGTCTATACTGACTCCATTATTTAAACAGGGCGACTTTTCGGGGCGGCGGATTGTGTTAAAATCCCGCCCCTCTTTCCCCCAGAGCACAGAACATTGCCATGAAATTTCCCGGTCAGCGCAAGTCCAAACACTACTTCCCTGTCGACAGACGCGATCCCCTGGTGCCGCAAAATCCCCTGTTAACCGAACTGGGCAAAGCCTACGTGGTCGGGATTGATCAGACCCTGGTTGATATTGAAGCCCATGTGGATGAAGACTTTCTGACCCGTTATGGTCTGAGCAAGGGGCACTCCGTCGTCATCAACGACGACGTGGCCGAACGGATTTATGACGAGCTCAAGGCCAACAACATGGTAGTGAGCGAGTTTGCCGGTGGCACCATTGGCAACACGGTACACAACTACTCGGTACTGGCCGACTCCCACTCCATCCTGCTGGGTGTGATGAGTCAGGATATTCGCATCGGCTGCTACGCCTACCGCTATCTGTGCAACACCTCTTCCCGCGTCAATCTGGACTATCTGCAGCCGGTGGATGGCCCCATCGGTCGTTGCTTCACCTTCATCACCGAGTGCGGCGAGCGCAGCTTCGGCATCAACGCCGGCAAGATGAACCAGCTGGATGTGCAGCACATCCCGGAGGATGTGATCAAAGGGGCATCTGCCCTGGTGATCACCGCCTATCTGGTGCGTGGTGACGATGGTGATCCGATGAAAGAGGCGGCCATGACCGCGGTGCGTTATGCCCGCGAGGCCGGTATTCCCGTGGTGCTGACCCTGGGCACCCGTTTCGTCATCGACGAAAACCCCCAGTGGTGGCGCGACTTCATTGCCGAGAACGTGACTGTGCTGGCGATGAACGAAGACGAAGGTGAAGCCCTGACCGGCATCGCAGATCCGCTCGGTGCGGCCGACAAGGCGCTCGATTGGGCCGACATGGTGCTCTGTACCGCAGGCCCCATCGGTCTTTACATGGCGAGCTACACCGACGAGGACTACAAGCGCGAGACCACTCATACCCTGTTGCCGGGCGTCATCCCCGAGTTCAACATGTATGAGTTCAGCCGTCCGATGGCCCGCGCCAAGTGCCGCAAACCGACCCGGATCTACTCCCACATCTCCCCGTACATGGGTGGCCCGGAGAAGATCAAGAACACCAACGGGGCAGGGGATGGCGCGCTTTCCGCCGTGCTGCACGACATGGTGGCCAACTCCTATCACCGGATGAATGTGCCCAACTCCGCCAAACACATCTCCGAGTTCCTGACTTACTCCTCACTGGCCCAGGTGTGCAAATACGCCAACCGCGTCAGCTACGAGGTGTTGGCCCAGAGTAGTCCCCGTCTCTCCCGCGGTTTGCCGGAGAAAGAGGACAGCCTGGAAGAGGTTTACTGGGAGCGTTGATCTCCTAATCTGCAAGGCGCCTCCATCGGGAGGCGTTTTTGCAGGCTAATGGGGGTTATCCCGGCTTTTTTGCCGGAATAACCCCAATATGCTTGAGTCCATGTCACTTTTGCGACACCATTTGGCCATCGTATTGTCGCCCGACAATGCCGCAGCACCCGAAAGAAAGAGAGAACCCCATGAGCATGCTTAACGACAATCTTGACGCCAATTTCCAACTGTTTATCGAACAAGTCCGCGAGTCGGGTCAGGTGTGGGGACTGCGCTATGGGGAAGACTGGGTTGTCTGCCGCTCAGCCGAATTTGAAGATGCCGACGTGATGCCGCTCTGGTCTGCCGAAGAGGACGCTCGTCTGCACTGTGTTGACGAGTGGGCCGATTACGAGCCGGAAGTGATCGATCTGGAAGAGTTTCTCGATATCTGGATCAACGATCTGGATGAAGATGATGTACTGGTTGGCCCGAACTGGAACGCCGATCTGGAAGGTCAGGAGCTCGAACCCATCGAGCTGGCCAAGGCACTGGTTGAACTGGACGCCTGAAAGCGCCTCCATTGATGGCATGAACGCACAGGCCATCGGGACAAAGACCGGCATCCGCGAAGGTGCCGGTCTTTTTTATGGTCGAATGGCCCGATTGATGAGTTAAAAGCCGATTTGCCTTTGCACCTGTCAGGGGGATGGTCCATCATCAACCTTTTGCCAAGGGAGGAGCGCCATGTTTGTATTCGACGTAACGGGAGCTGCGGGTGAGAAGGCCAGCATTCGGGTGCAGGCGCTGGATTGGGCGCAAGCCGGACCAGTGACCTTCCAGTGCGATGATGATCAGCTGGCGGTCGTGCTCCTGAGCGGTTGTCGTTGCGATGCGGTGGGCTTTTTCAACCTGTTGGCGGGGTGCAAACCGCTCTATATCGAGCAGTGGCTCAGCTATCTGCAAGAGAGCGGTCGCATTGGCAAGTGGAGCCACCAGACCGAGAGTCCCGCCGATGGGGACTATCTGGCCAGAGCCGGTCTGGAGCACGATGAGCTCAATACCCTGCTTGGCCAGGTCTATCAGGTGGCGGGGTTCAATCGCCTGCAAATCAACCGTTACCTCAAAAATCGCCACAACCCCACCACGCTGGCGACCCGTTACGATCAGAAAGAGCTGGAGCGCTATCGCCAGCTCAATGACATCATTCTGACCCTGTTGAAGCTGAAGCATCCTCAGTAAAGAGCCCCAGCTGGCTGATATCCGGTCGCAGCGGTTGCGGCCGGGCGATCAGATAGCCCTGCAAGCCATCCACATACATCCCCTGCAGCAGCTGTTTCTGGCCAAGCTGTTCTACCCCCTCAGCAATCACCTGACATCCCATCCGATGTGATACATCGACGATCATCCGCACAAACTGCTGGTTGGTCTGATCCTGCTCCAGCCCGGTAATAAGGGCAGGATCCAGCTTGATGTAGTCGGGCTTGAGCTCGCGAAACAGGGTAAAGGAGCCGATCCCCTTGCCGAAATTGGCGATCGCCGAGCGGCTGCCGTTGCGGCGCAGCAGTTCAAATACCCGCTTGGCACCGGTCAGATTGCGTTCCAGATGCTCTTCATCCAGCTCGAACACCAGATTGGCGCTGGTATTGGGATCTTTGAGCAACTGGCGGTCAAGCCAGATCAGGAAGGCGCTGTTTTGCAGCAGGTTGGGGGAGAGATTGACTCCCCAGCGACTCTGATTGGCACCAAAAGCCCGGTATTGACGCATTATATGAACAATCACCAGTTGCTCCAGCCGCATCACCATATCGAGCCGCTGGGCCATGGCAAACAGGGTGTCGGTGGGCAGGGCGGTACCATCGCTGCCGCTGAAACGGGTGTAGATTTCGTTGTAGGCCAGCATGCTGCGGTGCAGGGGCTGGATTGGCTGATAGGTGAAGCTGAGTCGCTCCTGTGCCAGCACTTCAGTCAGCACCTCGCGCCAGTGATGCTGTCCCTGCAGATCGGAGACGTTGTCATCCTGCTGGATGGCCCAGCCATTGATGGTTTCGGTCTGGGCGCGTGCCAGCGCCAAATCCGCCCTGGCCAGCACGGCTTCGATTTTCTGGCCGCTGCTGAGCTTGGTCAACCCCGAGTAACCTGTGCTCTCCAGCTCGTGTTGAGCCTGATAGTGATCGAAAGCCACTTTCAAATCCTGTCCCAGCAGATGGGGGGGAATATTGGCCACCGGTTGCACCAGCACGGCGAAATCAGCCCCCGAAATGCGATAGACCTGATTGCCCGGGAAGCGGCTCACCACCCGCTTGATAAGGGCCGCCATGTCCTTGATGTAGGCATCACCAGACTGGAAGCCGCGCTGGGCGTTGATCTTGCCAAGCTCGGTGGCGCGGATCAGCACCAGACTTGCGGTCTGGGTGTCCTGATCCCGCTGCAGCAACTCGGTCATGTCGCGGCGAAAGGCGTGGCGGTTGAGTAGTTGAGTCAGCTCGTCGGTGGTGGCCAGATTGCTCAGTTCGGTCAGCTGACGATGGGCACTCTGTTCGGCACTCTCGAACTGTTCCAGCAGCTGTTGCAGCACTTCCCGGGAGGCGGGCTCATCAAGCAGTGAGGGATCCCGGCTCCTGATGGCCTTGACCCAGGTGAGCTCCTGATGCTGGACCATGCCGTCCATGGTGCGCATGGCCAGCATTAACAACAGGATCATGCCGAGCAGTGTGGTGGCCAGAATAACTGTCAGAGTGAGCGGTGTGCTCTGAAGGGCCAACCAAACTGCTTGCAGGAGCAGCAGGGGTATGGTCACTATGGTGGCGATCATGAAGAGGGGGCGTCCAAGCTTGTGAACCATCTTTTTATCCTTGAAGTGGCTGCTTTATGAGGGAATTTTAACCAAGCTTGCGGTGCAAAGCATGCTATTCCTCGCAACTCGGTGAAAAGGGTCAATTGAAATCGGTTAAATGTGAGTGAAACCACTTTCACAGGTACCGAAACAGGCGAAGATGAGTTGAAAACAGATCAAACAAGGCAGAGGTAAATCATGTTGTTAGAGCCAGAAAATAGTGCCAAAGCACGACAATTGTTGAACCAGAGTATGGCACTGGTGCTGGCAGGTGGACGTGGCAGTCGCCTAAAGCAGTTGACTGACAACCGTGCCAAGCCTGCCGTCCATTTCGGTGGCAAATTCCGGATCATTGATTTTGTGCTCTCCAACTGTATCAACTCGGGGATCCGCCGCGTTGGTGTAGTCACCCAATACAAATCTCACAGTCTGCTGCGTCACTTGCAATCGGGCTGGTCCTTCCTGCGTTACCAGATGAACGAATTCATCGACCTGCTCCCTGCCCAGCAACGGGTGGACGAGGTGCACTGGTATCGCGGCACCGCCGATGCCATCTACCAGAACGTCGATATCATCCGCGACTACGGCCCCAAATACCTGGTGGTGCTGGCGGGGGATCATATCTACAAGATGGATTACGCTGCCATGCTGCTCGACCATGTGCGCCTTGGCGCCAAGGTGACTGTGGCTTGTATCGAGGTGCCGCGGGCCGAGGCATCCGCCTTCGGGATCATGGATATCGACGAGCAGCGCAAGATCCGCGCCTTCGTCGAAAAACCGGCCAATCCGCCCGCCATGCCAGGTTGCGAAGATCGCTCGCTGGCCTCCATGGGGATCTATATCTTCGAGGCGGAGTATCTCTACCAACTGCTGGAGGAGGACATTCACAATCAGGACTCCAAACACGACTTCGGGATGGACGTGATCCCCCGCATCGTGGAGGAGGGGATGGCATTTGCTCACCCCTTCAACATGTCCTGTGTCGGGGCGCGCGAGGGGCAAAAGCCCTATTGGCGTGACGTGGGTACGCTGGACTCCTTCTGGGAAGCGAACATGGATCTCGCCTCCGTGCTGCCCGAGCTCGACATCTACGATCAGAACTGGCCCATCTGGACCAGCCAGACCCTGACGCCACCGGCCAAGTTTGTGCAGGACCGCAATGGCCAGCACGGCATGACCATCAACTCCATGTTCTCGGGCGGTACCATCGTCAGCGGGTCGTTTGTGCTCAACTCGGTGCTCTTTACCAATGTGCGGGTGCACTCCTTCTGCACCCTGGATCAGGCCATTATTTTCCCCGGGGTCGAGATCGGCGCCGGTTGCCGTCTGCGCCGGGTGGTGGTGGACAAGGGATGTGTGCTGCCCGATGGGCTGGTGGTGGGCGAGAATGCCGATGAGGATAGCCGCCGCTTCTACCGCTCCGAACAGGGGATTGTGCTGGTGACCAAGGAGATGCTGGACAAGCTGGTTTGAGGAAAGTCCTTGAAACTGTGTCAGACGCTGTAATGCAAAGGGAGCCAAGTTGGCTCCCTTTTTCATGCTGGTGAATGGCGAGGATTATTCGCTAACCACCGCTTTGGCGGCCATCACCATGGCGGTGCCGTGCTTGCCACCGGCGGCGGTCACTTGCGGTACGCCATCTTCATCGGTGTCGCTGCCGGCACCTTCGATGATGTTCTCGCCGGAGTCACCAATCCACTCGGCCATCTGCATGCCACCGTTGACGGTGCCACGGAACCAGCTGACGTACTGACCGGTCAGCTTTGCCAGCTCCAGCTCGGGCGCCTTCTCGGCCCCTTCGTTGCGCAGGTTCAGCATGGCAGAGCGCAGGGCGCCGGAGATGGCAGCCTGGGTCCAGGGAGTGTATTCACCCTGTTTACCCGCCAGCCAGGTGCCCGCCTTGTCATTGAAGTAGGCCTTGTCGGCAGCGATAAACAGCTCGCGGGCGGCAGTGCGGTACTTGGCATCGGAGGTGGCGAGGAACGCAGCCGTCAGACCACGGATGGCGGCGAACTGCGCATCGATGGAGTGGCCGGCATCGAGTTTGCCACCCAGGGTGATGCCATCATGCACCAGACCATTTTTGCCCTTGAGGTTGGCAAGGATGAAATCGGCCTGCTTGCGGATAAGCTCAAGCGCTTGCTGACCCTGCTTGGTCTTGAGGTTCAGCTCGCCATTGTCACCGGCGGCGTAACCGACCGGCAGCGCGTCCTGAGCGCGCTGGAATATCTGCAGGGCGACCAGTGCGTAAGCGGCGTCAAAGGTGGTGACGTGCTTGCCCTGTTTGCCTGCCTGCCAGCTGTCGACCAGGGTGCCAGCCTTGGTATCAAAGTGCAGGGCTGCCAGGTTCTTGAAGGTGAGGTTGGAGAGATTTATCGCCAGCGAGAAGGCATCGCTGCCCGCGACCGCTTTGCCCAGGTCATTGGTCTTGTTGGCAGCCGGTGCGGCGGCAAACGGCGCACCGTCAAACACGGCGTGGAAGGCCGGGTTCTGGTTGGTGTTGGCGCTGCGCTGATCGCTGAAGGCATAGAACTCGGAGAGCGGCCACAGCATCATCCAGGCATCGCGCAACTGGGCGGAGCCATCCATCACTTCCAGCTTGCCGATGGCACCGGCATCGTTGCTGCTGGTTTCGGTCACTTTCACCTGATGGGGGAAGTAAATCACGCCCTTGGCCGGATCGTACTGCGGGGTAATCTTGGCACCCAGTTGCTTGCCATCGAAGCCAAGCTGGTTCTGCATGATGGCCAGCTTGTCGATGGATTGCTCGGTCAGCATCATGCCGTTGAAGCCATCGGCGGCAGAGACGCCCAGCTTGTGCTTGCCATCCTGATCCATGGTGGCGGAGGCGGCTTCTACCTCTTCATCGGTTTCGGCCACGTGCATACCGCCGAGGAAGTCTTGCGACCACATCACCTCTTTGAGCAGGATGCCGCCCACCGCTGCGGGCACCAGCAGGTTGTCGCTGCCGCTCCAGCGCAGGGTGCTGTAGTCGCGGAAGTAGGCGGGCACCTGGGTCTTGACGGTTTTCTCGGTCCCTTTGGCGGTCTTGATGGTGATCTGGTCGCCATTGACCGGGGTGGCGTTGACGGCCTGGGCAAACTCCGGATTGGCGGAGGCGTAGGGCAGGGAGAGGGGATACATGCCCTGTGGCACTTCATCAGCCGGGAAGCCAACGGCGTCGGCCATGGCCAGTACCCGTTGCCCCAGAGAGGCCATGGTGCCGCCACGGGCCAGGTTTTGCGGCCCGTTCACCAGATGCGGGCCCATGCCGGATTGGTAGTTGAGGGCGTACATCGCCTCTTCGGAGTATTCGTAGGATTCGATGCCGGCAGCGAAGTCGAACGGGGTCGGCTCATCGGCACGGTTGGCATCCAGCACATCCAGATCCAGCCCCAGCGCTTCGGCCAGCGGCTCACCGGAGAGCTCGAATTCGGTATAGGCCAGCATGTTGGCGGCGGTATTGAATGTCTTGTCTTCGACTTTGACGGCAGCGTGTGCGGCGCCGCTGATCAGTGCGCAGGCGATCGCCTGAACCAGTACGGTTTTTCTCATGTCCCTTCTCACCATTGGTTTTATTATTGACGCTTCTCATGACGAATCTAAATGAGAATGGTCTGCATTATGCTGTGTTGAGGGGGACTTGAGAAGTAAAAAACCGCCCCATTCGGCTGCACGTTAAACCGGATGTGCGCTGTCGAAGAGGACGGTTATCTGTTTATTGCGCTGAAAGTGCCAGTGTGGCGGGGATCAGAGCAGCTTGAACGGGATGACCAGACGGCCCGGCTCTACCTTGAGGGCTTCGACCTTCTCCTTGATCCTGGCTTCGTTCTTGCGGCTGCTGTCGAGGCGATAGACCGGGGTTTGCGACAGGAACAGGGAGAGCGACTGATTGAAGGTGGGCAGCAGCGGGGTGAGGGCGGCCCCGATATCGGCCGGCTCGGTCTTGACCGAGAGCAGCTCAAGATCGCGCAGATAGATGGCGCCCTGATCGGCCACATAGTCCGGGCGTGCGCTCAGGGCAAAGCGGATCTTCATCTGCTGGCTGCCAAGTGGACTGCTCACCTGCAGGTCGCCAGCGGCGTCCAGCTCGATGCGATCTGCTTGTTTGCGGCCGATACGGCTCTGCATCTCATCCAGACGGATCTTGCTCGACATGATACCGGGGATCCCCAGCTGTTTTTCAAAAGAGACCTGATCTTTGAGGTACTGGTTGATTTCGGCCTCGCTGACGTTGTACTGGGTCAGGGAGCAGGCCCCCAGCAGCAGGGCGAGAGGGAGTAACAACAACTGTTTCAACATGATGGATTCCGCTTGGGCAACGATGATGGCGCTATCTTACGCGATAACGGGCGTGGAATGAGAGCCTCATACCGTGGGAAATCACGGAGTTGCTGCATTCCCGATTGTTTTTTGGCAACCGCCGGGTTCATCATCGACGAGTGAGCGGAATAGGGCTGAGCTATTGGCTGCGGGCATGGGTCTACGCCTTAAGCAGAGAGAAGAGAACAGAGAGCGAGGAGAGCGTAATGGTTCGGATGGGCAAGGTTGACCGCAGGGCGCTGCTGTGGCTTGGCTGCATGATGGGACTCTGGAGCCCGTCGCTGTGGGCCGAGGTGAAGGTGATCCCGGTCTTCGAGGCGCAGGCGGCGGTGCAGACCCTCAAGGAGATCTATCCCCAGCTTGGGGTGAGTGCCATGGGTAATCAGCTGGTGCTGAGCGGGACGCCAGCCCAGCTGCAGGAGGCCGAAGCCACGCTGGCGCAGATCAACCAGCCACCGCAAAGCCTGCTTATCGAGTGGCGGGTCGATGGTGCCGCCAGCGGTCAGCAACTGGGAGGCTCAATCAGTCGCGACGAGGTCAAGCGGCAGTGGTTGCTCGATGGCAACTCCCAGCAGTACCAGCGCAGCCAAAACGACAGCTGGCAGGTGCGCGGGCTTTCGGGCCGTCCCGTGCTGCTGCAGATGGGCTCCTATCAGCCGGTGACTTTCTACCAATGGAACGGGGGCGCCGTGGTGGGGATGATGCCGTTGGTGAACGGCCTCTATGCCACGGCCACCTTGATTGGCGATCGGGTGCAGATTGCGCTGAGCAGCGAACAGGCGAGGCTGGATCAGGGCACCATCAATCGTGGGCAGAGTGCCACCGAGGTGAGCGGGGCCCCAGGCCAGTGGCTGACGGTGGGGGAGCTCTCGACCAGCTCGGCAGATCAGGGGAGTAGCCTCGGCACCCAGCTACAGGGCGGACGAGGCAGCCAGAGCGAGCGCCAGACCCTGCAGATCCGGGTCACCCGCCAATAAGCAATGTAGTGGTCTAATCATCCCGGACACCATTTTAGGTGGTACAGTCGCCACCATGACCTGAGGTGTTCAATGACAAGATTACGTCGCTCATTTACTGCCGCATTCAAACTCGAAGCCGCATCCCTGGTGCTCGACCAGGGATATTCTGTCCCTGAAGCCAGCCGTTCACTGGATGTCGGTGAAACCGTACTGCGTCGTTGGGTTCAGCAGCTTCAATCCTAACGAATTGGCACTACCCCAATCAGCAAAGCGCTGACTCCGGAGCAGCAGAAAATCCAGGAGCTGGAAGCCCGTATCAACCGGCTCGAACGTGAGAAGGACTGTCTAGTCCTGAAATAGGTTTACACATTTTCAACTGGCATTTCTCTACTCAGAACCCCTATGTACCGCATCGGGGGTTCTGTATTTCAATGCATGATGCGGCCGCTCCACGTTGTAAATATCTACTGCTTCATGCACCATTTCCCGCGCTTGCGTCAAATCCTGCGGGCTTTGCAACAACAACTCTCCTTTCAAAATCCCGTTCACCTGCTCCGCCAACGCATTCTGATAACAGTCATACCCATCCGTCATCGAGCATTTCACCCCGTACCGTTCATGTAATGACTGATACAGCCCCGAGCAATACTGCACGCCGCGGTCTGAGTGATGGATTAGCTCCCCGCTGCCACACCGTTGCTTCAGCGCTTTCTTGAACGCCATCGCCACCGATTCGGCGTGCATCCCTTCGTGCACGTGATGGCCCACTATCTTACGTGAGTAGGCATCCGTCACCAGGCTCAGGTACAGCGGTCCGCTCCTGGCTGGCAGATAGGTGATATCAGCGACCCAGACCTGCTCCGGGGCCACCGGTGTGACCAGCTCTGGCCCCGCCTTGAGCAAGTTGGGATGACGGTAGAAACGGTGAAAACTGTGGGTGGTCTTGTGATACACCCGCTTAGGCTGCACTAGCAGGCTGTGCTCGGCCAATATCCGAAACAGCCTGTCCCGCCCGACCTTGAGCCCGCCATCATCCTGACCCTGGAGCAGATAATGCAGCTTGCGAGTACCCACCCGAGGTTGTCGCAGTCGAACCTGACGCACAAAGCGCACCACCTGCAGCCCTTGAGCATGGCGCTCGTCGGCGACCCGATTGCGCTTGTAGTAAGCCTGCCGGCTTATCCCCAGAAACAGGCAAGCCCTGACAATGGTCAGCCTCTCGACTTGTCGCTGCGAGAGGACTTGCCGGGTCGCTTTTTTACGATGGAGACGCCGTAGTCATTCTTCAGTACATCGACGACGGCCTCAAAGAACTGGGCCTTCTGACTCATCAGCGCCAGCTGTTGCTCAAGTTCCTTGATGCGCTGTTCGGGCGTCTGGTTGTCGGGGTCAGGCATGGTGATGCTCCTGCCGGCGCGCACAGAAGCCCCCTGGCTCCAATCTTGCCGACCATGTTTACGTAACCATACCAGAATGGTCGAATTGCCCTGAATGCCATATCGGGCTTGTGCTTGCTGGCAACTGAGCTCGCCTTTTTCAATCTGCTCGACCAGTGCCAGTTTAAAAGTCAGCGAGTAATCGCGCTGTGTCCGTTTCACACCTTGTCCCTTCAGGACGGGACACTAACCAAGTGTCCGGATTTAGTTGACCACTACAGCCTGCTAGAAAGCACCAAGTGTAGCGTTCATCTGGGGTAGAGAGGAGGTAATGACATACAGGTTGATTTGGGAAAAAACGGCATGAAAATCTCAAGAGTAATGCTATTTGTGCTGAGGGAAATTTAGACTAATAGCTGAATAAGTGGACTATGTGCCTGTATAAGATAAAAACAAATGTGAGTTCAGATTTGACGAACGTCAAGGATTCATACAAAGACTCATCCTTTCTTGTAGTCTCCCAATGATTCAATCAGTTAGTATCTGTCAGATATGAAATGATAGGGTTATACCGTGAGCACAATCTCCCTTCGCAAGGCCCTCGGGGTTTTGGCTAAATCTTCTTCCTTCTCGGTCAAGACGACAACACAACGTCAGAGAGATCTGTTTGATGACCTCAAGGATTATCTCTACGTTACACCCGAAATCGAGGATGATTTTGAGAAGTGCCTCCGTTCATTGCAGCCTGGTGAGTGCGTGTTTTTATGCGGCAGCAGTGGTGATGGTAAATCTGAAATATTGTCACGTAGCTATGACCAATATAAAAACAGATATACCTTCCATCTGGATGCAACCCATAGCTTTTCGCCTCATCAATCAGCAATCGATGCGCTAAACGAACTCTTTGATCGTGCAGGAGACGGGGCTCAACCCCTGGTGATTGGTATCAATATCGGTATGCTGGCCAACTTTGCCAAAGAAGGGGCTGAGCGGCACAGTGAGTTGCGTGGCGTGATCGAGCGTTTTTTGGATAGTGGCGAGAGAACGCAAGGGGCATATCACTTTCTGGATTTCGAGTCCTATCCAAAATTTCGTTTTAATGATGACGCTGGCAGCTATTCAAGCTTTATGCGTCAACTGCTCAAGCGGTTAACTCAGCCAACCGATGACAATCTGTTTCATGCTATTGCCCTTGCAGATGAGCAACGCCAACGCGATATGCGCCTCATCGCCAATTTCAGGCTGC
This sequence comes from Aeromonas sp. 604176, assembly GCF_049170755.1. NCBI lineage: Bacteria > Pseudomonadati > Pseudomonadota > Gammaproteobacteria > Aeromonadales > Aeromonadaceae > Aeromonas > Aeromonas sp. 604176. Next base: position 38,449 of record NZ_JAAKNE010000012.1, on the reverse strand, counting down.
TGGCCAATGAGCACGTGCAAGAGATTATCATTACCACTCTGTTCAAAACCCGTTTGATCAAGGATCAATTCATTACGACTCGTGCCTTGCTGGATCTGTTGCATCAGCTTCTGGCCGGGGAGCATTACCTCTTTGACAACCTGTTTCTGGCTAAAGACAGCGAGCTAAGCCTGCGTCTTGCTGACTTTGATCCTGCCTTGATTCATACCCAAGCGGTAGACCAGTTTGTGCTGCGTTATGAGCTGAATCTACCGGATGAGGCGCTGGATGCCTTTATGGTCGAGCTGGCAAAACTGGGGCTCATATTCAACGAGCCTCGTGATAAAGCGGGTCAAGCCGCATCCCTTCTGCGCCTTTTTTATCTGCTTAAGGACTGTGAGCTTGGCAATAACTACCATCACCAATTCAAAGTCGATTTTGAAGAGCAGGTACTTGAACACTATGCCACTGTCTGGCTGCAGCATAGTCAGTATCTTGGGGAGGGTGGAAGCCAGCTGGCCTTGCGCAATTTCTATGTGAAAGCGCTGATCCCGGCCATTTTTGTCTATGCCAACCGCAATGCCCCTGAGTTGTCAAAGCGAGAGCTTTCTCTTGGTCAATTTGGCCAGTGTCATGTCGCGGCACCTGTCGAGCTGAAAGCTGATTACGGCGCAATTCAGCGTCAGCATGTCGAGAAACACGATCATTTCAGCGCCTATCTGAAGGTTGATGATCAGCCCTTGGCACCAATGGCAATCAACCTCAATCTGTTTGAGCTGATCTGCAAGCTCAACAATGGCTATCGACCAAACAAGTACGACAAGAATGCCATCGTGTTGCTTGATGAGATGGTTGAGCAAATCCGCGCTGTCGCTAAAAAGAGCCCTGTTCTTCACTATTACGAAGGTGATCAGCATTACCGTCTTGGTTTGGATGACGGCATGATCACTGTAGAAGGAACCAGATAGTCATGTCTCTGTATCCAATTCCTGCCGGATTAGCTCCGGTTGATAAAAACAAGCTCACCAACTACTGGCCCATTCGCAACAAAGGCAATGAGTTTGACTGGGATACCGTGACAGGTGTCTTGCTGGGGCTTTCCTTGCGCAAGCAGGTGACTGCCTATGAATTCGAGCAGTTTAAGGAGGAGTGCAAAGCCCGGTTTGCAGGCAAGCTCGACGATCCTGATTTTTGGCAGGTGCTTGAGCGAGCCTATTTTTCAAATGATGCACTCTTTCATATTTCACCGCTGTTCCTGTTGTTCAAGGCCAAAGGGAAGAAGAGTGGGCAAGCCGATCTCAGCGCACCAGATACGCGGTTGTGCAAATTGTTTGCAGGTCTGTTGGGGGATTTCTTCCTGGAAGATGCGCTCGATGACAAGCTCAACTTTGTCGAGCAAGAACTGTTGTCCGTTTTGCAAGGCAGGCTGCAAAGCGGCAGCTTGGTAAAAAATGAGGATGAGCAACCTTATCTACCTTTTTTGAATGCCGTATTTCGTGAAGATATTCGCTTTTTGGCTGCGCATCCCCAGTATCTGCTGCAAGCCTTGCCTGGCACGCTCAAGCTGTATGCCTTTGCTTACTGTGCTCAGCTGGCACTGAATGTGACCGATTGGCAACATGAGCCCCAAAGCAAGCCTCTCTACTTTATTCTCGATTCGGAAAAGGCCAGCTCTGAACGTACATCGGTAAAGCGTTCTGGCTACAAGCTGCTGGCAGCTGCCAGCGAGCGGGTTTTCCCGCTGCTTTCCGCCCTTGACGTGCTGCAGTTGCCAGGGGATGCCAAGAAAAGACCGCTCTGGCAGGTTTATCGCGATGCCACGGAATATGCTGACCAGACTCAGTTGCTGGAAGATTTGAACAACTATCTACAGGCCTTTAGAGAAAAGCGCGGGTTACGGCCTGAGCGTCCTCTCACAAACAGCGTGGCAGAAGCCTTCGAGCAGCTCAAAGAGTTTGCACTGGAGCAATTCCGTGATGCCAATACCTCCCGTGGCGGCGTGAACAAGAAATATGTCAAAGAGCTGGAAGAGAAGCTGCTCAGTGATTTTATTCAGGCCCGGGGGGCCGCTGGCCGCACCTTGGTACTGAATCAGGATCAGCTGTTGCTGTTGACCAATCTCACCATCGGCAAGGCCGACAAGCTGCGCCTGCACGATCTGCGCAAAGGCTTCGAGCAGCGCGGTTTTTATCTTGATAACCAGTCATTGCAGCAACTGGTCAGCTTCTATGAGCGCATGGGCAATGTAGAACGAATGAGTGATAGTGGAGACGCCGTATATGTCCGCAAGACCCTTTGAGTATTTTCTGGCCGAACGTTTTATCGAGTGGGTCAGTGCCGACATTGAACCCGGCTCTCGTTACCAGTTCAAATCCCCCAGTGCAGAAAACGGTCTGGTGCTCTATCAGTCACTGGTGACCTTTGCTGCCACAAATACTCTGGCTACGGCCGATGGCATTGACTTGCCATATATAGAGTGCAATGGCGTGCGGGTTTTACCTGTGTTGCATGGTGAGGCTCCGGGATTTACCGAAAACTACATTTCCCGTTTGCGTGATCTGGTCGCAGGGCGCAGTGCAGAATTTGAAAAAGCAGCCCTGCTCATTATCCACAACAGCATGTTGGATACCCTGATCAACAGTGCGCTTGATTTGGGGGCGCCCGGTGCTATCTGGCATCCGGATAGTCTCTCGCAGCAGCTTGGCGCACTGATAGATGTTGGCAGCAGTAACAAGGAGCTGTCAGCCTGCCTGCTTGAAGAGCAACTGGCCCTCATCACCGAAGAGGGGGCGACTGTATTTGGTTTTGCTCCTCTGTTTAGTGCACTTGATCAAGATGGTGTTCTGGAATTTGATGAGCTCCAGCTATTCAATGACCCGGTCATTTTGAGCTGGAGTGGCAAGAAGGCTCAGATCAGCAAGCGGCTCCAAGCAAACCGCAAGCTGCGACGCGAGATTGAAGATGCGGTTGAGCATTATGATCTCGATCAGCTCGAGAGTGTCCTGAAAGAGTTCAGCGCCAAGTTTATCCGCCAGCATTTCCAGGATGAGAGCTGGCGTGATCTGGAATTCGAGGCCTACCTCAAAGAGATTGAAGCCAACAAAGCGCAAAAGTTGCTATTGGAAGAGGTGGCCGTTGACAGTGGCTCACTGCAACAAAGAGCCAAAAGCCAGAGCAAGGCGGGACAACGCGACCTGAGCCTGCTGATCCAGCTCCCGCCGGGGGAGAAAATCCTCAACCTCTCTTTTACCTTCATCGGTAATGATCTGGACGAGAGCCAGTTCAAACTGATGCACAATGGGCCGCTCAAAAATGCGGTCACTTATTCTGTCAGCCGTGTCGGTGGTAAACGCTGCTGGGCGACGGTGACCTTGCCCGTCACAGGAGAACCCACCTTTTTTAGCCTTGAGCTCAAACGCGATAACCGCTCCGAAGAGTACAAGTTCCGCTGTCTGGTGGTAGAGCAGGGAGATTTCTATTTCGATGAGTTGTTGCACTGCTTCCGAGTAGATGCGGGCAAGAAGTGGCTGACCCTGCTGCTGGAAGAGAACAAGTTCAAGGTCAACCCAGAGCAAAACGCCATCATGCATCTGGCTGATGATGAGGGTGAAGTGGACTGCAGCGCCTGTGGCTGGGTGAACTTTGATGCGCTGGCCGAGCAGAGCGAACAGATCCAGTTTGAGCTGGTCAATGGCGAGCGTCGCTTGCCCATCAATATTGAAGGCCCGGCCGCCGATGAGAGCATCTGCGTTCCGCTGCTGTTTGACCGGGATCGTTTCTCCAAGCTGCTCAGAGATGACCGTAATGCCGAGTATCTGCGGGCCAAAGGCAAGATCATTTTCGATAACAGCGAAAGTGGCGTGGCCGGTATCCGCCAGCAGCTGCTGAATCTCGAAGCACGGATGGTTGATGAGCGGGCCTTGTATATCGGTCTGACTGCCGAACCAATGCCACTTGCGGCGATTAGTGCAAGGTTCCCTGATTTACATGGCGCTTATGCCGCCCTGTTTGACTATCTGCAACACCATAAAACCTTGCCGAGCCTGGTGGCCTGGGGCGATAGCTATTGCGCCCTGGTACAGCGGGTGCTGGATGCCTACGAAGCGGCGCTAAGCGAGATACCAACCAATGCGGTGTTGGCGCTCGAGCACAAACAGTTGATGCGCATTGGCCTGTGCCGCCAGGATGAGTGGCAACGCCTAAGCCCGCTGCACCCCTTGGTACTTGCCTATCACCTGCAATTGGTGGCCGAAATAAAAGCCGATCGCGATGAAGATGGCGTCAGCTCTTTTGCCGAATTGCCAGAGGTGACCCGCGAGCGCCTGGTTGCATCTGGCTTGCTGCCTTTCGTCTATGACAATGACTCTGGCTACGCTCATCTGCTGCCGGTGCGGGAGAACAGCTTCTGGCTCGACGTGGTGCCACAAAAGCAGGAGAGCTACAGCTACATCAAGCGTCTGGTGCGCGACAAACTGGCCGAGTTTACCCAGGCCTATTCTCGTCTGTTCAGTGCCGGTGCCAAGAGCACCCTGATCGTCAATGCCATCAATCAGGCGAGTGCGGCAGAGCTCTTCCTCGGTTTGATCGAACACTTCAAGCTGCACAAAGAGCAGGCGATCGCCATTCATGTGAACTTCTACGATGAGCGGTTGCAATTCAATGACTTCGACCGCTTTGCCGAAACGGCCGCTTATGACGAGCTGAAAGCCTGGCTTGGCTTGAACACCACTGCGCTGCGTGCTGAGGCCGATATGCTGATCGACCTGATCCGCAGTCGTCTGACCTACAGCAAGTTCACCCTGCCCAATGAGCGCGAGCAGTTTGCCTATGCCCACCTGGCGTTCTTCCGCAACCAGGAGCCGGTAGAGTGCCATCCTATCAATACCGATGAAGCTCTGAGTGGTGTGCTGTGTGATGGCTTGATCGCCGGGGAAGCGGCCGAAACGAAAGGGGCGGCCTATTTCACCGCCTTTGGTTTGCGTGGTGTGCCCTATCAAGGGGTGCAGTCGCTGCGGGTGGCCCGCCTGCTGGGCAACCTGTGGCAACCGGCCAGCCAGAGCAATGCCCAGTATCTGGAAACCAGTCTGGGGCTGGCGGTCAGTGCTGATTTCAAGGCTCTGCTGACCCGCTCTTATGACAGCGCACTGTGGACCACCATCATCGATCCCAAGGTGACTCTCGATTTCTTCACCAGTCAGCAGGATGTGGTGCTGATCCACTACTCGGATCAATACACCAGTGCGGCCGGTTATGACGCCATCACGGTGACCAAGCAGGTCGACCTCTTTAAACGCTTGCTGCAAAAAGAGGGTCACGGACAAGGGGAGACGCTGCTCTCCGAATTCAATGCCTTCAACGGCGAGTGGCTGCTCAAGATGCTCACGGCCAACGACAAGGAGCGCAAAGAGAAGAACGGCATCATAGGTGCCTACAAGTTTGTCTCGGCCTTGTTGCGGCAATCCGATATCTGCTGGGTCCCCCTCTCCGTGGCCGAGATGATCCGCGTCTCCGGCAATGTTGGCCTCAAGATGAGCGACAGCGAGTTCTCCCGTCAGGTGCATGGGTATCGCAAAGGGGCCATTTCCGATGACGTGCTCTTTGTCGGCTTCAAGGGCAAGCAACTCTATTTGTTGCCTCTGGAGGTCAAGACCGGTGTCAGACCTGACTTTGCCTATGCCGGGCAACAGGCGTTGGAGCTTAAACGTTACTTGATGGAAGAGGTGCTTGGTCCCAATACCCTGGCTGCGCGGCTCTACCGTGGTCTCTTTATTCGCCAGGTGCTGATGCAGGTCGACAAGCTTTGCCTCTATCAGGTGATGCAGCCGGCGCAGCTTGCACCGCTGTTGACCGAGCGGGAGTGGTGGCTCAAAGGGGAATATACCCTGGCCTGCGTGCCCGACTATCCCGAAGGCTTTGTGGTCGCCCATATCGAAAACGACAGCTTCTTTGTGCCTCACTACCAGATGACCGAACGGGGGATATTGCAGGTTGAACTGCCCTACGCCTTGCTGGGTAGCCTTATTCAGGCCTGTAGCGCCCCTGCGCTTGATGAGCTGGTGACCCTGTGCCATGTCGACAAACAATATCTGCTGGGGCCTAGAGAAGAGGTGGCGGAGCCTGAATCTGGCTCTCAACCGCAGCCAAAAGAAGGGGGCAATCAGGCGGTGGATATGGCGCTCTTGGCAGCAGCCACTGATACCCAAAACACCGATCCGGTTACCCCAGTAGCGGTGGAAACGGGACTGACCATCGAGCCGACAGAACCTATGCGTATCCTGTTTGGCCACGAGGCGCTGCGGCAAACGCCGCTCTATTGGGAGCCGACCAATACCGCCCGCTTTATGAATACCAATACCGGCATCATAGGCACCATGGGCACCGGCAAAACCCAGTTTACCAAGTCGCTGATCACCCAGCTGATGCGCCAGCAAGACAACAATGTCGAGGGGGCACGTATCGGTCTGCTGATCTTCGATTACAAATCTGACTATGTGGATGATGCCTTTAGTGAGGCCAACCAGAGCAAGCGGCTGCGGTTGTATCGCTTGCCGTACAATCCGCTCTCGCTCTATGGCGATATGCCGATGCTGCCGGTGCATACCGCGACCGGGTTTGCCGAGACCCTGGCCAAAGCCTTTGGCCTCGGGCCCAAACAGCAGCTGCGGCTGCGCAAGTTAATCCTCGATGCCTATGAGCTGGCGGGGATCAGCAGAGCTGATGCCAGCACCTGGTCAAGGCCTGCGCCCACCTTGGCTCAGGTGTGGGATCTCTATCTTGAGCAGGAAAAGGTGGAGGAGGACTCTCTCTACGCGGCGCTCGACTCACTGGTCACTTACGAGATCTTTGAAACCATGCCGGAGGAGGTGAGCTCCCTGTATGAGCTACTCGATGGTGTGACGGTGATCGAGCTGGCGGGCTACTCACCCCAGATCCAGAACTTGGTGGTAGCCCTGACCTTGGATCTCTTTTATTCGCAGATGCAAAAACGCGGCAAGCCGCAAGTAAACGGCGATTATCGCCAGATCACCAAGATGATCCTGGTCGACGAGGCCGACAACTTTATGTCGCAGGACTTCCCCAGCCTGCGCAAGATCCTGAAAGAGGGGCGTGAGTATGGGGTAGGGGTGATCCTCTCAACCCAGGACTTGAGTCACTTTAAAACCGGGGAAAACAACTACGGCTCTTATATCTTGACCTGGGTGGTGCATCGCGTCGCCGAGATCAAGAATGCCGATATCAAGGCCATCTTTAATAAAGATGATAAGACCGAGCAAGAACAATTAATGGAAACCATCCGCAAACTGGATAAGCACTTTAGTCTCTATATCGATGGAGATAAAAAGGTTTCTATGATGCGGGATAGAGCGTTTTGGGAAATAATTAATAATTAATATTTGGTGTGAAAAATGGAAATAATACCTGAAAGTAAAAATCTTGAAAAAATCCTATCTGGTCTTGAGACTAGTTATGTTGTTCCTGATTATCAACGAGATTATTCTTGGTCTCCAAATGAGGTGGAAACTCTTTGGGTTGATCTTAATAATGCTCATGATCAGTCTTCTGAATATTTTATGGGAACGATAGTTCTTAAAAAAAATGATACTAAAGATGATTTATTTGACATAGTGGATGGTCAACAACGATTAGCTACTTTTTCAATTTTATTTGCCGTCATTGTGTCAATATCAAAAGCATTTCCTAGCTATCCAGAAATATTTAAAGACACACCAAGAAATAAGGAAAATCTCGAAAAGGCCAACAGAATTACGACTATTGCGATCAATAGACTTAGAGAGGCGAGTGAACCTGATAATTATTTCCTAAAATTAAATAAGAAAGATAATTTATGCTTTCAGCATATAGTAAGAAACTTAGATGATGTTCTTCATAGTGATGAACAATTAAGAATTAACAAATCAGATAAACGATTGATTAAAACAAAGAAAACATTCTTTTCTTTAATTAAAGATACTATTACTGGAGATGACGCGATCTCTAAGCTAAATAGTCTGCTTGTTCATATGGTTAAGAAATTAAAGTTCATAACTATAGAAGTGAAGACAGACTATGACGCATTTTTATTATTTGAGTCATTGAATTCAAAAGGGATGGATTTAAGTGTATCGGATTTAGTTAAAAACAAAATATTGATGAAGTCTGCTGGTGATGAAGAGCAGAGTGATCGATTGCTTGCAAATTGGGATGACATGATAAATCTAGTAGAGTCTAGTCGTTTATCACCTGTGGATTTTCTTCGAGTGTATTGGGAGGCAATAAGAGGCATAAATACAACTAAGAAAGAACTCTACAAGTATATTAGCAAATATATTGATAGTAAGAATATAGATGTTGATTCATTTTCAGGCGATTTGTTAGAGAAAGCGAGTCAATTTTCAGAATATGCAGCAGAAAATCTTGCTTTTCCTGAATGTAAGCATAATAAAGAAAAGTATCTTGGGTTCTGTGGTGAAATAAATACAATGAAGTACACTACCTGCTACCCATTAATTATGTACACTATAAATAATAGACCGGAATTTTTAGAGGAAATAACTCGGGTTAGTCTTTCATTTCTCTTTAGATGGATCACAATTGGCGATTATTCTGTCGGTGGTGCAAAAAAGGTATTTGACTCTGTTATCCGAGAGATGAAAAAAGAAGAAGCTACACTTAATGATGTGTTAATGCCCTTCTATGCTCATAAAGATAAAATCGGTGATGACGCATTTATTGAGGCGATGAAAAAATTCAAAACTCAAGATAACCAGCTGGCAAAATATATTCTATCAAAATTCTATATTTGGCATGCTAATGGTGAGTCAATCCCTAATTATTCCGAAGTACATTTAGAACATGTTATTCCACAACAGCCTGAATTATGGAAAAAAGAGGGGGTTTTTCATCCTTCTGAAGGGACGCAAATAAATGACTTCATCTATTGCATTGGTAATATGACCCTGTTAAATAAATCTATAAATCAATCAATAAAAAATAAAGTTTTCATTGATAAAGTCATCGAATATAAGGGCTCTGTATTCCCAGAAACCAAGAAAATATATGAAAAATTTAACAGCGGACAAATGTGGAGTGTTGCCTGGATCGTGGAAAGAGGTGAGATGATCGCAAATGCAGCACCAAAAATATGGATGCTATAAATATCATAATCCCGACTTGTAATATTTTTTCCATACTTGAAACTGCATTTCTCGATCACTATATGATTCACCATCATCCATTCGCTTAAAATATGAAATCCGGGACCTGACACCATCAGGCTCCCGGAAATTTTCGCCTCTCTCTGATCTTGGATAGATATCGAGTACTTGGAGTAGTTGACTAAGTGCAACAACTTTGGGGTTGCTAGCACTAATTTTCTCTCCACAACGCTTAAGATCCTGATAAACAATCAAGGCTAATCTGTATTCATCTTCCGTCCATGGAAGATTTTTACGTTTTTTTTTTCAGTCATATGGCTTTGGTAAAATCGCTTAGACTACGGTGATTACGTAGTGAAGCTATACCATCTTCCACATGAGCAGCCCAGGCTTTTATCCACTCTTTATGATCCAGGTCAGGATAAATCATCTGGAGGGTGAGCTCGGTAACAACCAGTGTTTCTCCCAGCCAGGTGATTTTGTCGAGTACCAGGTTGCCATCCAGCTTTTTATGATCAGGGTGGTAGCGAAAATCAGTTTCCACTGAGCGGAAAAAAGCCAGACGTGCGGCCACATTGGGCGTGATCCCTGTATTGGCTTTAAGTCGTTTAAGCTGCTCTTCCGTTTGGCGGGTAAGCTGCATGCGATTCGGGAGCATTAACAAACCTCCTTGGCTTGCACTTGGACAGGACTCTCTTTCCAGAAATAGCCCTTGGTCAGTTTTGATGACTTGGTCAGCGCATCAAAGCGGATCTGATAGGCATGAGAGATATCATCAGCAAGAGCACTGGCAAAATAGCGTTCATCCACTTCGGTATCAGTCGACAGTAATATCACCTGATGACTGGCATAGGGGAAGTAGTGATGAATCAGCTTGTCTCTATGATGTGAGTCAAGGCGCCCCAGCGGGGTATCAATAATGACCGGCAGTTGTCTACCAGATGTTTTAGCCAAGGCTTCCAGGATCGCGATGGCATAAATTTGCTTCTCACCGGCAGAGAGCGACTTTCTATTGATAGCAATCCCAGCTTCGTCTACCAGCTCCACATCAAAGGTGTGAGGATTGATCCTGGCCTTAATCTGCAGATCTTCTTTTCTGGCCAATTTTCGGTAGGCCACCTCAAAATTCTGCTCCAGCGTTTTAACCCGGGCCTGGGTCAATACATCGCTGTATTCATCCAGTAAACTGATGGTTTCATTGGCATATTGCACTGCACTCACGGCACCATATTGCTCTCTGGCTTTATCGTGCAATTTCTGGATCTGGCGGGCGCAATCCAGTTGATTCATTACCGCTTGTTTGGCTTGTTCCAGCAGAGCCTTGTATTTGTGGCGCTCTTCTTGCCGTTGATTGTCCATGTCTCGCAGGGTTTGGAAAATATCCATCAGCTGCTCATCATCAGGTGCTCGTTCAATATTGCTGGCTGCTTGCTCCAGTTGATGTTCAACCTCGGCCAATTCACGACGCTGTGCATCAAATTTGCTCCAAGCCCGTTGGCAATCCTCACTGATTGCCGCGATGATGACGTGAGTCTCGCGCTCAGAGATGTCAAAGAGGACTTCACCTTGCGGCTTGTTGGCCATAAAGCTGTCAAGCTGCTCTTCGATCGCCTGGGTTGTGATGGCCAGCGTCTCTTTACCTTTAAAGCCGATATTGGCTTTAAGCTGTTCGAGAAAAAGATTGAGCTCTTGGGAAAAGCTGCGAGCCCTTTTTATCTCTATTTCTTTGGCCAGCTGTTGCTGCAGTTTGGCCATGGTGTTGGGGGCCAGCGCAAAGGGGAGGGAGCCATCACATTCATGGCGCAGATTCTTTTCAAGCTGTTCTTTTTCTTTTACCAGTTCAGCAACTTTCTGCTGCTCCTGATTTTTTGTCCGCGCAAATGCACCACCTTGTGCTGCCAACATGGCTTCATATTTCTGAATATCCTGGGTAATCAGGCCAATCCTTGCCATCACCAAGTCGGCTTCAAATCGATAATGTTCAGCCTGTTTGGCAAACAGCTTTTTATTTTGCTCCAGCTCGGCCAATTTGTGCTGTTGTTGGGTCCCCAGCTCTTTGGCTCCTTGTTGCTTTAAGTAGATGCCAAGGTCGGTTCGCAGTTTGGCAATCAGGTCAAGGCCCAGCAGGCGGCGTACCGCGGTCTGCAGAATCTTGCCCGATTCATCTTCTGCCAATGAGGCGATTTTCTCACCATCAAAAAAGAAGAGATCAGCAATACCGTGCGGGATTAACTCATTGAGAAAACCCTGGCACTGCTCATAGTTAAGCTCGTCCAGCTCGACCCCATTTTGCAGCAGCTTGAGTCTATCTTTTTTATTGCGATTCCAGCTGCGAATAACGGTAAATTCAGACTCAGTGCCACCCTGGTTATAGGTAAACACGAGTTCAATCGAGGCATCTTTAGGTTGCTGAGAGACGCTGACGCCGTTATGGATCAGTGCAGTAAGTTGGTCAATATAGTCCTGATTGTGGATCAGGTTATCGAAGGCCAGGCGTCCATATAGCGCTAAACGGATGGCTGACAAAATCGACGTTTTGCCTGCACCGTTGAGGCCACCAAACAGCACGATAGGCCTATCAATGATCTCATTTCCACGTTTTTGTGGGGTCAGCTCTATTTCGTGGTGACCACGAAACACACGAAAATTATGTAAGACCAACTTCTTAATGATCATTTTTTACTGCCTCACTAAACAGTGCCGCCATATCGTCGGCTTGTGCCAATTGCTTTTGCAATTCTGCAAGCGACTGTTCAATTTGTTCCACTTCTTCTTGATAGAGATCGCGCTCATTGCGCTTTTGTAATTGTGCCTGTTTCTGCTCAATGGCTTCGAGGCTGCCCCAATCCTGTTTCAGAATGGTGCCTATTTTGGCGAAAACGCCCTGGCGGCGGCTAAGCCCTTCAAGGGATATTTCGAGCTCTATCAGCTTCATCACCATTTCGGGCTCGACATCATAGCCCTGGCTTAGTTGTGCCAGCAGCTCGGCATCGCTGGCGTTGAAGCGTGACTGATCGTCGATTAGCCAGTCGAGGTCTTCGCCATACACTTCCCGATATATAGCTGGCAGTGAGTCATTCCAATCCGGTTCGTTAGGGTCAGTTAACCACTCCTGGCGAATTGCATGCAGCTCCGGCTTGGTGATCAGAGTAATGGTGTGGCCACGCAGGTTGAGGTCACGCTCCATCTCGAGCAGCTCTTTAAGCCACTCTTGGCGGTATCTCAGCCAATAAGGGCCGGGGACGTGCTTGCGCTCTGCGCTAAGCTCTTCACCCTCTTTGGCGTATTGGTAGCTCACCTTGCCGGTGCGGCGCTTGTAGTTACGGTAGGTATCTTTTTGCGCAGGGTCTGTCGTCAGAGCTAGCTGATTACGAAACTTGAGTAGGGGTAGCATCCAGTCTTCGCCGTTTTGGATCAGGCTCTCCATGGCTCGGTCTTTGGTGACCACGGTACAGGTCCAGCAACCAAAGCGTGAATTACCACAAGAGGGGGTGCTGTCATCAATGACCAATGGACATTCACCCTGACCTGAGGAGTCCATATAAAGAGTCCAGAGCGGGCGGTTATTGCCGCCCCAGGGATTTTCCCACTCCTCCACATCATCTGGCGCGTATTTGAAGGCGCCGCGCAGCAGTTTCCAGACATCCTCAACATCCCAAGTGTCGATAGGGGTGTAGATGAAGGCATTAGCCAGCGTGGTATGGCGGGCAAGACGGGTTCCATCAATCTTGTGCTTGGCAATGACCTGGGCACGGGAAGCACTCTCGCTGCTGCGAGAGCCGAGCACAACGATCACCTCTTCAAACTGGCTGACCTTGTCTTTGATAAAGTCACTGACCGGGTTGATCTTCATTCGCTCGGTACACCAGCGAAAGCTGCGAGTCGGGGCAGGGTAGCCTTTGCCGAGCAGGTTTACCCAAAACGTCTCATGGGTTTTGGGTACGACAGGGTGAGAGGTAATGGGTAACGCATCGCGTTTGGCGCCCTTTTCGATTTGATCCATGGTCCGAATGATCAAATCGACGACAACAGGGGTCTCGACCAGGGTGTCTGATGACACGACAAAGACATCTTTGTGGCGCATTTCGGGCGGTAACCCCAGCAGTGCCAGATAGACCAGCGTCAGCACAGCAGAAGAGTCTTTACCTCCGCTATAACCAATGACCCAGGGTCGTTTGTCAGCGCAGTAGATACGTTGTACTTCAGCTACATACTCGGCCAGTGGGCGGCCGGCAAAGGGCTCGGTATTGATGAAATCTTCGTAATCGGCCAGATCATGGGCCTGAATCAAGGGGTTCATTGAGAGACAACCTGAGCTTCAAGTACCTTCTCCTCGGGGGTGAGGGGAAGGTTGAGTGATGTTTTAAGGGCGTTACAGGTAAGCTGGAGCGCTGTGGTGGATTTGCTTAGCTTGCCATGTGACATGGTTCTGCGAATCCATTCCGGGTTGGTTTTGCGCCAATCAATGGTCTTGAGCTTACCAAGGTCTGCTTGCCAGGTATCAGGATGCTCGCTTATCAAAAAGCGGCCGAGCATACCGAGAGCTTGCAGGCCGACGCCGTGAGCATGTACATACTCCTGCCGGAGTTGGGCTGGCGATACTTCTTTGCGACTGGCCATCTGCCAATCAGGCATCTGGTCGTAGACCGCTTTCCAATAGAGAGCCGCCAGCTTGGCCTCTTCATCTGTGCAGCCCTCTTTAGGTCCCTTGCCCAGTAGGGCTCGGGTTGCCTGCTTGATGCTACTTAAGGTGAAGAGTTTGCTGGAGAGCTGGGAGATGCTCGACTTTTCCATCTCAGTAAGCCCGACGAAGGGCTCCATGCTGGTAGCCAGGTGGCGAGCAAGCTCAGAGCCTTGATCTCTATGGTCATAGAGCGTTGACAGTGACGGACTGGGTTTGACCGCGTACTTGTTGAGATCAGCAAACATTTGCTGGCTTCGGGTTAACCCTTCGTCGACAAAGAACAAGACAGGGATGTTGTCCTGACCCAGTTCGGGGCGCTCTACCAACGCCTCTTCGATAGCTTTGCGGCGGTGCTGACCATCGTTGATCAGGATCTGTGCATCCATGGGCACCCGTAAAGTGCCCAGATTGTTGGAGCCGGGATGTTCAGCAAACTCGACGTCAACAGCTATTGACGCAGTCAAGGCAGAGAAGACGTAATCCTTGGGATTTTCCAAGAGGTATCGCACCATTTCCGGGATCCGGGATTTGTTCAATGTGCGTTGCGCCCGCAATTCAGGGGGGACTTCGCTCTCATCGAAGTTGAAAATTTTGGGGATGATGCGCATCGGGCAGGTCGCGATATAGAAGGGGCGACCGGCTTGTATCCCACGCACTGCGGGGAATGAGTAGCAGTAGTCAGCGTCAAAGTGGTTCATGATGATGCTCCTGGCTAGTCCTACTTGAAGTCGTGCTTTACGTCAAAATTAACGTAATTGTATGTTGTTATAAGACTGTCGATTAGGTTTTAGCGAGGAATAAGTGGTTTTTACGTTATTTTGGGGCGCTGATTTTACTCTTTTACGCTACAAATACGAAAGCCTGAAATTCGCCTTTTTTGCTCTTTGAGAGCTGATTCATATTGTTGGCGACTCAAGTGATGCTCCGTTTCCAGGTCCATCCTAAGCAGTTTGCTCAATCTTTGCTCCAGCGCTCGTTGTGCCTTGAAGCTCGGATCATCCGGTGCCATCAGATAGCTTTTTTTGAGCAGCGGTGGCCGGGTCTGCTCATTGATGTAGTCAAAGAAGTCGACCTCCTGATCGGCCATCTTGATCTTGACCCGCTCCACCAGATGGGGGATGGGTTTGCTGAAGTCGTCATACCCCATCAGGCTCACCTTGCCGGAGCGGATGTGCAGCTTGATCACGTCGATATCGGTCAAGTCACCGTAGAGCTGGCAAGCCGCGCCGAGGTAGACACGCAGCAGCGGCGGTAATTGCGCAATAAAGCATTTGTGTAGCAGCAGTGAATGGCTGGGATAGAGCAGGCTGTTGGGTAGCTGTTGATGGGCCAGCTCGCAGGCTTGGTTGATGAGGGCGATATCCGCAATCTGGTAGAGCAGTGCTTTGGCGGCCTGCTGTGCCTGCGGGTTGCCACCGAAAAAGGCTTTGATATCCCGCTGCAGCTCGCTGGGGTAGTGGGTATAGGTTTGGCGTTTGCCAAACAGGTTGAGTGCCAGGTAGACCAGCAAATCTTGCTGCCGCTCCAGCTCGGCCTGCTTTAACTGGGCAAGGTCAAAATGCTGGCCAAGCAGGGTCATGGCTTTGCGATGACTGCCTGCTATCTCTCTTAACTCGTCGCTTTGTTCAAACTCGTCAGTGGCTGGAATTCGGCCAAGGGTCAGCGCCCGCTGCCAGAAGGCTTCAAACAGCGGTTGATGGCGAGTGATCAGTAGTGCTGCTGCGGCCTGATGGTTGGGCGTGGGCGAGGTCAGCTGTTGCCAGCTGTGGTTTCGGCGTTGACGTTGTGCCAAAAAGCGCTGCTCTTCGAGCTTGTCTTTGAACACATAGAAGATGCCTGGCCCCACGGCGATGGCATTTTCATCCAATGTTCTGTCTATGTAGTGCTTGAGCTCGCTTTGGTTGTAGTAGCGCTGAAAGGTGTTGCGCGAGGTGATAACGCCATCTTTATAAGGAGTGAACTGGGCAATAAAGCTGTCGTTGGCCAGCATGGCCGAGACGACCAGCAGGGTTTGGGTCAGCTCCCAGGCGCCGAGCAGCGCCTCCATTCGCTCATCTTGATCCTCAATCACGTTGATCACAAAACCGAGATTGACCAGATGGGAGACCACCTTCTCCCCATCCGGGCGAAAGTTCGGGTCCCAGCCCAGCGCATCAATACCGTGTGCTTCCAGCTCCCGCAGGTCATCCCCTCGGCCGCAACCGTAATCAAACAGCGCATAGTCGCCGTTGAGATAACCATGGCGTGCCAGCATCTTCATGGGGGCCGAGAGTTCATGGCGAACCAACGCGGTTTTATGGCGATCAATTTGTGGGCCCCCCTCTTCGGGCGGCAGGGCGGAGATGCGAAACAGGCGCCCATCAACCAGTTGGTAGCCGTGTCTTGCGATAAGCCGCTCCCACGATGCTTTGAAGCCAATCATACGGGGATGATCGTAAAGTCCCGCCAACTCCCCCTCTTCGGTGATCTGGCGACAGATCTCTACTTGTGGATGATCGGGGGTCAGCATGCACTCTTTGCGGTGCAGAATGGGGGGATTGTCCTGGCTGTCGTAGCGGGTAACGGTATGGCTTAGTTTGGCCAGATCAACGGTCACGCTCTGCTTGAGGCTGGGGTAGGCCTCTTCGAAGAAGGTGGGGTAGCTGAGCAGTGACAGCCGAAACTCCTGCTTTGCCAACTTGACCAGATCCCATTCACACTCCGGGAGTTTGAGCGCTTGTGCTACCGCACAGACAAAACGGTAGAGCTGTGGGCAGGTCGTGGCCAGGGTCTCTTTGTGCAGATAGACCGCGTCGGGCAGCACTTTTTTGTATGGCAGGGCCGCGACCAGTTGCGTGAAGCGCTCGGGGGTCAGCATCAGCACATTCCTTTGAGTTGGGTGAGTGTCAGCCGCTTGGGCATTCGTCTTCCATGGTGAGTGTTGAGTTCGACCAAGGCGCGGTTTTGTTCGTGCCCATAGCTGATATGCAGTGGCCGGTCTGGGCCATAGAGATAGAGACGATCAAACGGGGTGTGTTGCGCCAACCAAAGGGCTACCTGATAGCTGTTCTTCCCTAGGTATATCAGATCAACCGCGGCCCCTTGCCGAGGACAGATAACGCTTCCTCGCTGATTGAGTTCACAGGCCGCATGTTGATCGAGTGTGGGGGCTATACCGGGGGAGGCGTTGGAAAGAATAGCTTTGCGCAGTGTTACTCCACAAAACCCATAGGTCAGCAATGGGTGGCCAAATGCTTCTACCAGCGGATCGAGAATATGCGTTGCCAGTTCACGGTAGGCCAGCCAGCTCTCGGTTTGTTCAGGCAAGTTTGTGCATTGGATGCGTTGCCAAGTTTCACCACAGTGAAACAGCATCTCGAAGGTGAAATGTTGGCTGCAGGATTCCTTTATATCTATGGAGATGCCCCCTAACAGCTATCACAAATGGGAATGAACATGCCACGTTAGGCTGGGAAACCACATTCTGCCTTGACGGTATTATCTACGGGGTTCCTAGCCAGAAAGCAAAAATTAGCACGCGGTGAGCTTTTCCTGCTATGCCCTTTTGTTGGTGGAAGCATTGGAACTGTGAGTGTGCGTGTGATTCATGCATCTGTGGATGAGGACTTGCGCTGGTTCAAAGGAGGTGCGCTATAATGCCTGTATATAAACACAGGCTTTTGCTATGAAGCTGTTAACCCCAGACCCATCACCCGCCGAGGTGACCATCCCGCTGTTCTTGCACCGCGCCTCTTGCGGCTTTCCCAGCCCAGCCAGCGACTATCTGGAAGGGAAGTTGGACCTCAACACCCATTGCGTGGCGCACCCTGCAGCCACCTTCTATCTGCGCGCCGAGGGGGAGAGCATGACCGGGGTCGGTATCTTCCCGGTGACTTGCTGGTGGTCGATAAGAGCCTCACCCCGCGCCATGGTGATGTGGTGATTGCACTACTCGATGGCGGCTTCACGGTAAAGACCTTGCAGCTCAAGCCAAGGTTGCGGCTGTTGCCAGCCAATCCGGCGTTCGCGCCTATCGACCCTTGTATGAGCCTCTCCCTGGAGTTGTTCGGAGTGGTCACCCATGTGATTGGCAATCTGAGGCAGCGTGATGGCTATAGCGCTCGTTGATGTAAACAACTTCTACGCCAGCTGTGAGCGGCTGTTTCGCCCTGAGCTGCGTGGCCGCCCGATCGTGGTGCTCTCCAACAACGATGGATGCGTGGTGTCGCGCAGCCCCGAAGCCAAGGCGCTGGGTATCAAGATGGCCGGGCCCTACTTCAAGATCCGCGAGCAGTTCGAGGCGCATGGCGGTGTGGCATTCAGCTCCAACTACGCGCTCTACGGCGATATGTCTGGCAGGGTGATGAGCACGTTGGAGACCATGGCCCCTGAGCTTGAGGTCTACTCCATCGATGAAGCGTTCATGGCGTTGTCGGAGTCGTTTGCCGGGGACCTGACAGCCTATGGGCAACAGATCCGGCAGCGAGTGTGGCAGTGGACCGGCCTCACGGTAGGGGTTGGGATCGGACCCACCAAGACCCTCGCCAAGCTGGCCAACTATGCAGCCAAGAAGTGGCCTGCCACGGGCGGCGTCGTGGACTTGCGTGACGAGCTGCGCCGTGCCCGGCTGATGGCTATCACCCCGGTGGACGAGGTGTGGGGCATAGGACGGCGCTTGGGGGCCAAGTTGGTGGCACAAGGTATCAATACCGTTGCTGACCTGGTGGCTAGCGACGCCAAAGGGTTACGCGCCCAATACGGCGTGGTGGTCGAGCGGATCGTACAGGAGTTGCGTGGCCTGCCTTGCGCAGAGCTGACCGTTGAACCGGCGGCGAAGCAGCAGATCCTCTCGAGCCGTTCCTTTGGTGAGCGCGTGACCGACCGTGGAGAAATGGCCCAGGCGTTGTCAGGCTTTATGGCTCGCGCAGCCGAGAAGCTGCGGGCCGAGGGGATGTGTTGCCAGCGGGTGCACCTGTTCGTGCGAACCAGCCCCTTTGATGAACGAGCCCCTTACTACAGTGAGCAGGCTGGCGTCCGGCTGGTCTGCCCTAGCGATGATACCCGGTTGCTGCTGCAGCAAGTGAACGTGCTGCTACCGCAGATTTGGCGCGACGGTTACCGTTATCAGAAGGGGGGCGTCATGCTGAGTGAGTTCACCCCCAAGGGGCAACAACAGGCAGATCTCTTTGCCCCGTCCTCCGCTCAATCAGATGCGCTGATGGCAGTGATGGACCAGATCAAAGCCAAGGGATTGGGGCGCGTAGGCTTTGCCAGCCAAGGTACGGGGTTGCCTGAGTGGATGATGCGACAAGAGCACCCGAGCCCCTGCTACACCACCCGCTGGGAGGACCTGCCGGTGGCTAGGTAACCAAGGCACAAGGAACCAGCTACTTGGCTGTAGTTGGACGTTTTGGAAGTTAGTCGAATTTGAGTTGAGAGAAAACAGGGAGAGTGGATCGTTCACTGCGAGGGGAATGTGGCAGAGCAAGCGGTGAGGGGGAGCTGGCTCAGCTTGAAACAATGGAGAGATGGATATGAAAAAGCCCAGCTCGAAAGCTGGGCTTCAAATGTGGCTCCCTCGACAGGACTTGAACCTGTGACATACGGATTAACAGTCCGCCGTTCTACCGACTGAACTACGAGGGAAAAGTGGCTCCTCCTACTGGACTTGAACCAGTGACATACGGATTAACAGTCCGCCGTTCTACCGACTGAACTAAGGAGGAATTGCCTGTCTCGTTAAGACGGGGCGAATATTAATGACCAGGGCGGCGGGTGTCAACCCGCGAATTTCCCGAAAACCGGATTTTCGGATTGTTTGCCCAAAAGTTGTGCTTTGCGGTTTATTTTCAGCACAATCAGTCTCTTGCCATCGCCGCCCCCAACCGACGCAGGGGTTATTGGCTCGGTTCGCATCAACCTGATTATGCCAGCATGATGTCGTGAACGTGCTGGCAACCAGGTGAGGCTCAAATGGTAATCTTTGTGGCTAAAAGGGGGAGAGCTGGAGTCAAGATCGGCGATTTGGCGGTAAATGGGCCAAATCATGGGGCAGAGTGCTTTTCATTGATCCTGCCCATCGAAAAAATGGCCCGTCTGGAGTAAGGTTACGCAGGATACCATCGCCGCGTCGACAGCCCTGCCGGCCCTTGATGATGATCGGGCGCCGGATCTCTCCGGCCTTTATCTCCCTCTTCTGGTATTACGATATACATGCACAAGCAAGCCTCTTTAAATAGCGTGAAGCTCGCCATAGCCTTACGCCAGTCCTGTATTGATGAACCCTATAGCATGGCCCGCTTCGGCCGTGATCTTATCGCCGGTGTGACGGTGGGCATCATCGCCATCCCGCTCGCCATGGCGCTGGCCATCGCCAGCGGTGTACCGCCGCAACACGGTCTCTATACCGCCATCATCGCCGGTATCGTGATTGCTGTGACCGGTGGCTCCCGTTATTCCATCTCCGGCCCAACCGCTGCCTTTGTAGTGATCCTCTATCCGGTCGCCCAGCAGTTCGGGGTCGGTGGTCTGTTGATGGCGACGCTCATCTCCGGCCTCTTTCTGGTGGCGATGGGGATGGCCCGTCTTGGCCGCCTTATCGAGTACATTCCCCCGTCAGTGACGCTGGGCTTTACCGGTGGTATCGCCATCGTGATCGCCACCTTGCAGATCAAGGACTTCTTTGGCCTAAGCGTGCCCGAGATGCCGGATACCTATCTGGGCAAGGTCGAGGCGCTGGCCGCCGCCCTGCCAAGCTGGCAGTGGGGCGATACCCTGGTGGGGGTCGCAACGCTGGCCGTGCTGCTGCTCTGGCCACGCCTGCGTCTGCCGGTGCCCGGCCACTTGCCCGCGGTGCTGGTCGGGGTAGGTCTGGGTTTTGGCCTCCATTACTTTGGGGTGGATGTGGCCACCATCGGCAGCAAGTTCAGCTATACCCTGGCCGACGGCACCCAAGGGATGGGGATCCCGCCCATCGCGCCGACCCTGGTGATGCCCTGGGCCTTGCCCGGACCTGATGGCTTGCCAGTTGAATGGAACCTGGCGGCTGTTGAGCGGCTGCTGCCTGCCGCCTTCTCCATGGCGATGCTGGGGGCGATCGAATCGCTGCTCTGCGCCGTGGTGCTCGATGGCATGACCGGTCGCAAACACAGCTCCAACGCCGAGCTGGTGGGGCAGGGGCTTGGCAACATCTTCGCCCCCTTCTTTGGCGGCATTACCGCTACCGCTGCCATCGCCCGCTCTGCCGCCAACGTGCGTGCCGGTGCTACGTCCCCTATCTCGGGGATTGTTCATGCGCTGGTGGTGCTGGCCGCCATTCTGGTGCTGGCCCCCTGGCTCTCCTGGTTGCCGCTTTCGGCCATGGCTGCCTTGCTGCTCATCGTGGCCTGGAACATGAGTGAAGCGCACAAGGTGGTGGAGCTGATCCGTCGCGCCCCCAAATCCGATGTGCTGGTGCTGCTGGTCTGCCTGTCACTCACCGTCATTTTCGACATGGTCATCGCCATCACCTTCGGGGTGATCCTGGCCTCCCTGCTCTTTATGCGCGAAATCGCCAAGATGACCAAACTGCACGATTTGGCCGAGCACAAACGCTATGCCCGCGAGGTGCCGGACAACGGCCTGCTCTACAAGATCAACGGCCCGCTCTTCTTCGCAGCGGCCGAACGGGTCTTTGCCGAGCTGGAAGCGCAAGTGAAAGGGCACCATGTGCTGGTGTTGCAGATGGAGGCGGTTTCCATCCTCGATGCGGGCGGCCTGTCTGCCTTCCTCCACTTTGGCAAGCAGATGGCTAAAGCCGGTGTCGAGTTGCGGGTGGCCGAGTTGCAGTTCCAACCGCTCAAGACCCTGGCCCGTGCCAAGGTGCGGCCGCAACCCGGCAAGCTGGAATTTTACGGCTCGCTGGAAGAGGCGCTCAAAGGTGAACATTTGCACGAAGCGGCAGTAAATTGATTGAAAGGGATACGAAACGGCATATTTTTGGTCACTTGGTTCGGATATTGAGCAAACGAACGCAAAAAGTAAAAAATTGCATTGACCAAAAGCCATCGTATCCCTTACATTACGCCCCGTCGTCGCGGCATGGTCCGCAAGCGAATGTGCAGCTCAAGCACATAAAGCAGTGAGCAAAAATTTGGTGAGGTGTCCGAGTGGCTGAAGGAGCACGCCTGGAAAGTGTGTATACGGCAACGTATCGAGGGTTCGAATCCCTCCCTCACCGCCAAACAGTAAACCCCTGCTTTAGAGCAGGGGTTTTTCTTTATGCATGATTTATTATGCGCCCCGACTATCTCAACTGTTGGTGGTTTGCATATCAGTTGATCGCATCATTCTGAAGATGGTGGGATCTTCTTCCGGTACCCTCAGATGTAAGAGAGGGTCATGGAGACCACTCTTGCTCGGATTAATGGCGTTTTCCCCATTTGCATCGAGACCTGTCCCATCTAGCCAAGCGCGTATCTATAAAAACAAGCAATATCTGCAGCATTTGCCTCTTCTGGATTGCCCGGCATGGTTGAATGCCATGCCAGCCAGATATTGCTCAAACCTCATCATTTCAAGCAGACAGCCTTGGGACAGAGCCCTAGTTCAGAGTAAGCCCTGCATCAACAATGAAATCTTGGCCGGTACAGCCATTGGATTCGTCAGAACCCAGGAAGAGGGCCATGCGAGCACAATGTGAGCCATCGAGACGGAATTTGAGAGCTTGCAGTTCGACAAACTGGTTCACCGCGGCAGGGTCGAGTTGCGCCCACATCGCATCCTGTTTGGGGGTACGGATTGCGCCTGGGACCAGGCTGTTAACCCGAATGCCTCTTGCGCCCAACTCCTGCGCCAGGGTACGGGTAAAACCATGGATAGCGGCTTTTGACAGGGAGTAGCAGACTCTCCCGGGGCGGCCCCGCATCCAGTTGATGGATCCCATATTGATGATGCTGCCGCTCCCTTTTTGCTCCATGCCTGGCAGCACGGCTTGGATCGCAAACAACTGGTGACGCAGATTGATATTGATGCGGTTTTCGAAATACTCCTCGGTCAGATCCTCAATTTTATGGTGATCATCGCTGCCCGCGTTGTTGATCAGGATATCGACACTGCCCAGCTGTTGTTCAATGGTCGTAAAACACGCTTTGAGCAGAGTCAGGTCGGTGACATCGCAAAACAGAAACAGGCAGTCGAGCTCATGCGCGAGTGCTTCGCCTGCAGATTTATCAAAATCGAGGAAGGCGACTTTGGCACCTTGGCTGACAAAGGCGCGCACCAACTCTTCGCCAATGCCACTGGCGCCACCTGTGATAACGGCGACCTTGCCGGCAATAGAGTGATATTGTACTTGCTGGGAATAGTTCATAACTGCTCTCCGTGAGTCATAGATTGAATTCATCTGGCAACATTAGAAAAAGTATTTAACACCAATACGGATCCGGTATGCCTCTGCATCATAGGCAATATTTCTATCGTACCACTGTAATTCCAGATAAGGCATCCATTGTGGATTGATTCGATAGCGGGTTTGACTGGTTAGCTCCCAGTGATGATCTTTCCCATTAGCACTGTTGAAATTATTGACGCGAGAAAAATAGTGCGATTCAAAAGTATGGGTCAAAGCTGGTGTTATTTTATTGACAATATACAGTGCGTATTCATTGGTATCGTTATTATCGCCATAACCATCAAGATCCGTAGTTAGATAATTTTGATGATTGTAACGGTATCGTGCAATAACGGAAAAGTTATCGGTAAAGTTGTACTTTCCATCCAGATACGCAGAGCCACCAGAGCCAGAGCTAGAGGAGTTAACCAAACCACCGGCATTGACCGAGAGTTTGGTGGTTAAATTTAATAGCGGATACCACCCTTCAATTTCGTTATAACTGTGCTTTAGCTTGTCTAGTTTATCGGTATTATACGCATTGCTGGCCATAATGCCGGCACCAGATTCCCAGTTATAGCCGAGTCGCAACAATAACTCATGTTGGTCGGTAGCAAAGTTAAATGCCTCACGGCTTTCAAAATAACCGCCTGCGAAAGCTGCGTTGCAGCATATAAGAGGGATTAAGCATATTTTGGGGTGGATACGCATAGTGATTGACTCGCCAATGGTAAATTGATATTAAATCGTGCAGCGATTGGCATGAGGTAAATTAATTACCTCATGCGATGGTTTTTATCAGCCAGCTATTGAATGTTTTGCTTTACCAACTTATAAGTGGCACAGAAATCCTCACGGCCCAAACCGTTATTCAGGCCTTGCTGGTAAATGTTATTCACCAATTCGACTCCGGGCAGGGTCAGCGCTTCTTCGCCCATGAGGTTCTTCATAATGCCGATATCTTTGGCCATGTTCTCCAGCGAGAAGACAGTGTTGTAGTTCTCGGCGATCAGGGCACCTATCTTGCTGGTCAGATAGAAGTTGCTGCCGCCACCGTAAGAGACGGCGGTGTTGAAGCTCTCTTTATCGATGCCGAAATGATCGGCGGTGGCCAGCATTTCGTTGACACTGTTCTGAATTTGGGCGACCAAGGTGTTGTGCAGCACCTTCATGATCAAACCACGGCCGTTGCCCCCCAGGTGGATCTGGTTGCTGCCCATCATGGCTAGCAATGGCTTGACCTTTTTGTAGGCGGACAGGTCGCCACCTATGTAGATCCCGAGCTCGGCAGCCACGGCGGCAGGGACCGATTTGACCACGGGCGCATCGAGCATCACGGCACCGGTTTCTGCTACCTGGCGGGATAAGGCGATTGACACTGCCGGGTCAATGGTGGACATGTCGATGGTGATCTTGCCGGGGCCAAGGTGTGGCAGCAGTTCGGTATAGACCGCTTTGACGTGTTCGGAGCGCGGTACCATGGAGATGATCACATCCGCATCGGCTGCCAACCTGGCAATGGAAGGGGAGGCGATGGCGCCTGCATCGACCACCCGGGCGACAGCCTCCTGATTGATATCGAATACCAACACATTGCCATCAAATTTTTTGACGATGTTCTTTGACATCGCTTCGCCCATCAGACCAAGACCGATAAAGCCGATAGTTTTCATCCGTTGTTTTCCTTAAATGTGGGTTTAGCAAGACCGGCGATGTCAACACGCATGCTGAACAGCGCACCTGAGAGCGGACGTGCTGCCAGTTCGGCGGCGTCCATATTTTCGCGAGTGGTGGTGATGAAGAGGGTCTTCATGTCTTCACCACCAAAACAGACCATGGTGGGGCAACGTACCGGCAAGGGATATTCGGCCAGCAATACCCCCTCTGCAGAGAAGCGGGCGATACGATGGCCATCAAACAGGGCGCTCCAGTAGCATCCTTCGACATCGATTGCAGCCCCATCCGGGCGCCCTTCGTCGGCGCGGGCTGCAAACTCGCGCAGCAGTTGCCGTTGACCGAGTGAACCGTCGCGGGCCAACGGAGTGCGATAAAGGCGGCGGTTGGGGGTATCAGTGGTGTACATCCAGCGCATGTCTGGGCTGAATGCCAAGCCATTGGCTCCCAGAATGTCGCACTGGATCACCGACATCTGCAGCTCGGCATCAACCCGGCATAGCAGGGCGCCGTTGTAATCTCGTGGGCTCCAGTAAGTGCCCGCATAGAAACGACCCGCCTGATCGGTACCGCCATCATTAAAACGGGCCAGCGCTGGGTTATTGGGGTTATCGGCGACTTTACGCTCAATTTGCCCGTGTTGATCACACAGATAGATCCCGGTGCGCATCGCTGCGATAAAGCCACCCTGTTCGCGCAGGGCAAAACAGCCCACTTCTTCGGGGAAGGGGATTGTCGTCATGGCGCCGCTTTCGGGGTGATAGCGGTGCAGGCAACGCTCGAGAATATCGGTCCAGTAGAGCGCCTGTTCATCAGTGCTCCAGGTCGGGCACTCGGGCAGATGGCCGCGGTAGTCGGCAAGTAGCAGAGCAGGATTAGGCATAGTGAGAAACCTCAAGCAGCATGGAGATCTGCAACTGCCCATTGGCTGGCACAGTGGCCATGGCCAGCGCAGGGTCACCAAAGCCACCGTTGTTGATGGCATCATTGATATGAGAAACCGGCTCGATGGCGATGAAGTCACGATCGGCGGGCGGCAGAAACAGGATGGCGTGAGGCGCATCGGGTGAGCTCAGGGTCACCATCAGCTTCTCATCTGGCCAGCGCACCCGTGCACAGCCACTCCAGTGATGGAAGCAGTTATCGACACTGGCGGGTTCAGGTTTGCGCCAAGTGCGATAGTTCCATTGGGTCGGTACTGGCGCGAGACCAGTGGGCAGGAACTTGTGGTCGTTGAGTACCACACCGCCTGCGTCGAACTGGATCTCGGCGTGCGCCGCACGGGGAAAATAGGGGTGAAAGCCCAGCCCAGCCGGGACAGCGTGATCGGCCAGATTGTGGTAAGTGAGTATGATATGCAGCGCATTCTCTTGCAGGGTGAAGCGCTGAGTTGCCCGATAAGGCCAGGGCCATTGCGCCGCGGATGCTCCCTGTGCGTCATGGTGCAGGGTCAGCACGACAGAGTCATCATCTGCATCCCCTTCTTGCCATGGCTGCTGCCAGCCGTTGCCATGAATTGAGTGGGGATGATCGCCAAAGTTACGCAGCAGGGCGTAATCACATCCGGCGAAGTGAAACCGTCCATGAGCGATACGGTTGGAGTAAGGTACCAGGGGAAAACAGCCCCCCTGGTTGACCGTGACGTTCTGACCATCGGGCAGGGAGCGCAAGATCTCCCTGCCATGCCAGGTCAGTTTGCTGATAGCGCCACCGAGCTCGGGGATGAGCTCCAGATCAAGCGGGCCGCTTTGGCGGTGAAGCCTCTTCATCAGTAAACCTCGCCACCGGATATGCTCAGACGTTCCCCCCGGATCGCGGCGAGCTGTTCACGGGCGCGAGCCAGCAGGTAACTCATGTCGGAGCCGAGCGCCACGAAGCTAAAACCCATCTCTTGATATTTGTTCACCAGCTCGGGGTTGCCACCGACGATCCCGCAAGGCAATCCCAAGCGCTGGCACTTCTCCAGCCCTTCACGGATCTTGGCTTGCACCTCGGGGTGAGAGGGATTGCCAATATGGCCCATGGCTGCGCTCATATCGCCGGGGCCGATAAAGAAGCCGGTCACTCCTTCAATGGCCATCTCTTCCATGGCATCAATGGCGTCAGGGGTCTCAATTTGCAGGATCAGGCAGAGCTCTTCCCGGGCTTTACGCACGAATTCGGGGTCGGCACCGTAACCGGACGCACGATGCACCGCGGCAAAGCCGCGTTTGCCTAGGGGAGGGTAGTAGGCCGCCTCTACCGCTTTGCGGGCTTCTGCTGCACTGTTGACAAACGGCACCATCAGCGACGTTGCACCGCCATCAAGCGCCCGTTTGATCAACACAGTGTCGTTCCAGGCCAGGCGGTAGAGTGGGGTGGTGGCCGGGTTGCTGGCACGAATGGCGCGATCGATACGGATCGCATCCAGGCTATCGACCGGCACATGTTCCTGGTCCAGCACCAAGAAATCGAAACCGACAGTCGCCATGGCTTCCGCCACCGTATCGCTGCCAGTCATCATCCAGGTGCCCAGTGGGCGTGGACCTTGAGTAATCGCAAGTTTGAACGGATTCATTGTTTGCTCCTTTAGAAAATCGGGGGCTCGGGCACTTTGCTGCCAGCCTGGAGGAAATCGAAGTCACAGCCCTGATCGGCCTGGGTCACATGTTGTTGATAGAGTGCGGCATAAGAGCGTTCATAAACTTTGTGTACCGGTTTGAGCGTGCGGCGGCGCTCGGCCAGCTCTTCATCACTGACCAGCATGTTGAGGCGGCCATTGGCGATATCGAGCTCGATGAGGTCACCGGTACGTACCAGTGCCAGTGGGCCACCAATGGCCGCTTCAGGGGCAACGTGCAGGATACAGGTGCCATAGTGAGTACCGGACATGCGGGCATCGCTAATCCGCACCATGTCAGTGACGCCTTGTTGCAGCAGCTTTTTCGGGATCGGCAGGTTGCCCCACTCCGGCATGCCCGGCGCGCCGACCGGGCCGGCATTGCGCAGGATAATCACTGATTCCTTGGTTACCTCCAGGGCGGGGTCATCGATGCGATCCGAGAGCTCTTGATGGCTGTCGAAGACGATGGCAGGGCCCTTGTGGTGGCGCAGTTCGGGTTTGGCGGCAGATGATTTCATCACAGCCCCGTTGGGACACAGATTGCCGCGCAATACTGTCAATG
Organism: Aeromonas sp. 604176; assembly: GCF_049170755.1. Classification (NCBI taxonomy): domain Bacteria; kingdom Pseudomonadati; phylum Pseudomonadota; class Gammaproteobacteria; order Aeromonadales; family Aeromonadaceae; genus Aeromonas; species Aeromonas sp. 604176. The sequence continues at coordinate 10,444 of NZ_JAAKNE010000012.1, read as the reverse complement.
CACATCCACGGGAGAGCGGTACCACAGGGTTATCTAGCGAGCGGATCACGTTGTCGTCATAACAGGTCGCGTTGGCAATCCACTGTGCAACGGGACGATTGGTGACCCCGATCGCATCGAGGTGGAGGAATGACTCCACCTTTTTCAGCTGGGCCATCAGACCGCCGGCGAAGAAGAACTCCTCCATCAACTGATCACCAGAGGGAAACAGATTGGCCAGCACAGGGACTTCCCGTGCCACCGACTCCATGTCTTCCAGAGTGAGGTTGATGCCCGCCCGGTTGGCCATCGCAATCATGTGGATCGCGGCATTGGTGGAGCCGCCGAGCGCCATGTAGGCCACTACGCCATTGAGGAAGTTGGCTCGGGTCAGCCAGCGGGAAGGTTTGTGATCATGCCACACCATGTCGACGATGATTTGGCCGCATTGGGCTGCCATCTGGACGTGTCGCGAGTCAGCGGCGGGGATGGAGCTGGCCCCCGGCAACATAAAGCCCATGGCATCGGCGATGGAGGTCATGGTGGATGCTGTGCCCATGGTATTGCAGGTGCCGATGGAGCGAGTCATCGCCCCCTCCAGCTCGATCCAGTCATGCTGGGTAATGGCCCCCAAGCGCAATTGATCCCAGAACTTCTTGGTATGGGTACCGGCACCGGTGACATGACCGCGCCATTTGCCGCTCGACATGGGGCCGGCGGGGCAGAAGATCACAGGCAAGTCCATCGAAATGGCGCCCATCAGCAGGGCTGGCGTGGATTTGTCGCAACCGCCGAGCAGCACAGCCCCATCGATCGGATGCTGGCGCAGCAGCTCTTCTGCCTCCATCGCAAGAAAGTTGCGATAGAGCATGGTGGTCGGCTTGACCAATACTTCCCCGACCGACAGCGCGGGCAATTCAACGGGGTAGCCTCCCGCGGCCCAGACGGCTCGCTTGACGGCCTCGGCGCGCTCACGCAGGTGGCTATGGCAGGGGCTCATTTCACTCCAGGTATTGATGATCCCGATCACTGGCTTGCCCATGAATTCGTCGCGGTTCAAGCCACTTTGCTGACTGCGTTGACGGTGGGCGAAGGCACGGATGGTGTCGGGGGCATACCAGCGTTGGCTACGCAGCGCCGAGATATCGAGCTTGGCCAGGTTTTCACTGTTGAATGACATAGGAATACCGCTCTCTTTGTCTGATTTGATTAAGGATTAATTCAATAAAAACAGCATGTTAAATTCCCCCATTCTGACCTGCGCGAAGAAGATGGCTGTCAGGCGATGGAGTAGATTGCTCATGTATCCGGTGATGGGGTCTCCGGGGAGAAGCAAGGGCATGGCGTTGTGCCAGCTCCCGGACGATCTGTTGATAGCGGGCATCAGTGAGCGGGTAGAACAGCAACATCAAGGCTGCAGCGCAAATCAGGGCGCAGATCGGGTAGAGAAACATCAGATTAGCGATGCTGCTTTGGGTCTCGGTGCTTTGCGTCGCGTTGGGAACATAGCCTGACCATGCCAGCACCAGCCCGGGAATGAGGCCCGCAAGCGCGGCCGAGCATTTGCGGCAGAAGGTCAGACTGCAGTAGACCAGCCCCTCGGTGCGGATGCCGGTTTTCCATTCCCCATACTCGACGGTGTCAGAGATGAACGCCCAGTTGAGACTGTTGACGAAAGCGGATCCCCACAGGGCCAGGGAGGTAAAGAGGATGTAATCGAGAGCGCTCTCGCTGTAGAGGTAGTTGAGCAGGTCACCGCATATCCACACGCCAATACCGGCCAGATAGACAGGTAGTTTGCCAAAACGGTGCACGGCAAAGGGAACCAGCAATACCCCCAGGTAGATACACCCTATGCTGATGAAGCTCATGTAGGCGATCATCGATACGTCGCCAATCACATATTGGGCGTAAAAAACCTGAACAATCAGCTTGGTGTTGAACGCTGCCAGCGTCAGCAGATTGGCCAGCGCCAGGATGCCCAGCGGACGGTTTGCCAGCACGGCCCGTGCGTTGGTTTGTACTGCCGAAAACCCCGATTCGTTGACAACCGATGGCAGCACATGGCGTTCACGAACTCTGCTGTAGCAAAAGAGTACTGCTGCAGCCCCCATGACCGAATAAATCAGTACCGCAACGCTATAGCCGACCTGTGGCTTGTCAAACAGCAATACCAGCGGCATGAACCCTACCGAGCAGAGCAGTAATCCGGTATTGGCTCCCCCCTGGCGCCAGGCGGCGAGCTCGGCTCGGTCCTGGAGTCGCTTGGTGAGGGCCGGGACCATGGCGCCATAGGAGGCATTGCCAAAACTGTAAAAGGCACCAAACATCATGAACAGCAGGGTAAACAGCACTGTTTTAGCGATGACCGGGAGCTCAACGCTGGTAAACAGGGCGGTGTTGATAAGAGCCAGTGGCACTATGGTCCAGAGCAGGAAGGGGCGAAATTTACCTCTGGGGCCGAGCTCGGAACGATTATCCAGCACGCTGCCGGTCACCAGATCGGTGCAGGCGGTAAAGAACTTCGAAACCAGAAAGATTGCTCCGGCCCATGCTGCCGGAATGGCTGCCACATCGGTCAGGAAGATCAGCAAATAGAGAGTTGTGCAGTTGAGCAGGAAGTTATAGCCGAGATCACCCACTCCGTAGGCCATCTTTTCCTGCCATGCCAGACGGTCACTTGCCACATTGCGATATGTCATGGGATCACATCCTTGAAGAGAGCAACAGCGTGGCCAGCACGCCGCTGCCAGTTGCATGAGAGTCAGCTTTGGGTGGTCGCCACACGGTGGGCACCAAGGCTGGCGATGATCTCTTGATAGCGCTGCTCGTTGAGGGTGTAGAAGAGGGCCATCACCAGTGCCGTTACGATGGCCAGGCTTGCCGGGTAGATGAAAATCAGTCCGGTGATCCCGGCTTTGGCGGCATCGGTTTGCTCCACATTGGGCATATAGCCAACCAGTGCCAGAGCGAACCCGGGGACGAACCCTGCGATAGCTTGCGAACACTTTCTAAAGAAGGTCATGCCGCAGTAGACCAAGCCTTCGGTACGGGTACCGGTTTTCCACTCACCGTACTCAACGGTATCTGAGACAAATGCCCAGTTAAGGCTGTTGACGAAAGAGGTGCCAAAGAACGCCAGCGAGGTGAACAGCACGTAACTCATGACGGTGCCACCGAACAGGTAGTTGGCAATGTCGCCGGAGATCCACAGGCACAATCCGGCCAGATAGACAGGTTTTTTGCCGAAGCGGCGTACCAGCGCAGGCACAGACAACACCCCGAGGTAGATGCACCCCATGCTGACAAAGCTCATGTAAGAGACCATGGAGACATCACCCAGAATGTACTGGGCGTAGAAGACCTGCACGGTGAGTTTGACGTTGAATGCGGAGAGGGTCAGCAGGTTGGCTACTGCCAGCACCAGCAACTGGTTGTTCTTGAGTACCGCCTTGAGCCCCTCCTTGATGGTGGGCTTCTCGACTATCTGGTCAGGGTCATTACCTATGATGGTGTGGTGTTCTTTGACGTTGAGGTAGCAAAAGAGCACCGCCGCCAAGCCGACCGAGGTGTAGGCCAGGGCTGCCACCATGTAGCCGGTCTCCTGGGATTCAAACAACATGGCGATGGGCATGAAACCGACGGTGGCTAACAACAGGCCGGTGTTGGCTCCGCCCTGACGCCATGCTGCCAGCTCTGCGCGATCCTGAACATTTTTGGTCATAGAGGGCACCATGGCGCCATAGCTGGCATTGCCCAAGCTAAAGAACAGGCCAAAGGCCATAAAGCAGACGATGAACAGGGTGGTCTTGGTCTCGCTGTCGAGCTCAAAATTGCAAAACAGCAACATGTTGCAGACAAACAGGGGCACTATGGTCCAGAGCAGCATCGGACGAAACTTGCCGCGAGGTCCGAAGCTCTTGCGGGTGTCGAGGAAAATGCCGGTGCCCAGGTCGGTGAAGCCGGTGAACACTTTCGCCACCAAAAAGATGACGCCTGCCCACGCCGCATTGATACCTGCTACATCGGTCAGAAATTTAAGCAGGTAGAGGGTGGTGATATTCAATACAAAGTTGTAACCAAAATCGCCGACGCCATAGGCAAGTTTTTCCCTAAAAGGCAGTCTGCTTTCGATATGCGCCTGAACAACCATTTTATTCTCCATAGTGTGGAATCCATCCGGCAGCCCAATAATCGTAGCGATGCGATTATTGGCGCAAGTGTGATTGTTGAAAAGTGGGATCCAGATCGAGAGATTGCGCTGGTGGTTAAGGATTCTCTTACAAATAGTGTTTGCAAGCGAGCCAAACCTTTTCATGTGGCGGGTGTTGATTGGTGATCGAGATCGCTGTTTGGGTTTTACGCGATTGAAATGAAATCGTAGCGCTATTATTGTGTTTGCGAGCAAGCGGGGATGGCCCGACTAAACAGGAGCTTATGCAATGCAACTCGAATTTTCGTCACAGGCGTTAACGATTCAGCACCAGCAGCAGTTGTTATTTTCTCATCAAGCGGATGCCCCAGCGTTTTATATAGGCAAGGGCCGGGAAAAAATGGAAATTTATCGCGGCAACTTTGACATCGAAGACTACATCGAGTCTCGCGTCGCATTGACTCATATCGAACAGGTTGACAACAACCTGTTCGTTTTTGCCCCGAATGCCTTGACCCCGGCTTTGCTACAGGTGGCTGTGGTGTGTGATGGCGATGATGTGATGCTTTATCCGACCATACTGGACGAGGCATATAACCGCTTTTGGGTCAGATTGCCGGCCGAACGTAAAGAGCATGTCTGGGGTTGTGGCGAGCAGATGTCCTATTTTGATTTGCGTGGCCGTCACTTTCCGTTGTGGACGTCAGAGCCCGGTGTTGGTCGCCATCCCCACAGCGAGATCAAATGGAAAGCCGATGTGATGGGCAAAGCCGGTGGGGATTACTACCACACCAACTATCCGCAACCCACGTTTGTCTCCTCTCGCAAATACAGCTGCCATATCGACACCACCGCTTATGCCGATTTCGATTTTCGTCACGAAGGGTTTCATGAGCTGCAAGTGTGGGCGATCCCGCAGGCCATCGAGTTGCGCACCGCAGAGAGCTATCTGGGCATTATCGAAAAACTGTCCGCCCGGTTTGGCCGCCAGCCCAGGTTGCCGGAGTGGGTTTACAAGGGGGCGATCCTTGGTCTGAAGGGGGGGGAGGTCAATACCTTCAGTCGTCTGGAAAACGCCCTTGACCATGGTATCAAGGTTTCGGGTCTGTGGAGTGAAGACTGGTGCGGCTTGCGGGTCACCTCGTTTGGCAAGCGCCTGTTCTGGGACTGGGATTGGCAGTACCATCAGGATCGCTACCCCAATCTGCCCGCCAGGATCAAGGCGCTCAATGACCAGGGCATCGAGTTCATGGCCTACGTCAACCCCTACCTGTGTGAAGATGGCAAGCTGTTTCCAATCGCCAAAGAGTTCGGCTATATGGCGCTGGACAAGGATGGTCAGGTTGCGCTGGTCGACTTTGGCGAATTCTATTGCGGCTGTGTCGACTTTACCAATCCAGACGCCATGGCCTGGTTCCGTGATACCGTGCTGCGTAAAAACATGCTGGATATGGGGATCAAGGGGTGGATGGCTGACTTTGGCGAGTACCTGCCGACCGATAACATCTACCTGCACAACGGTGTCGATGCCAAGCTGATGCACAATGCCTGGCCGACTCTGTGGGCCCAGTGCAACGCTGAAGCGATCGCGATGAACGGCCAAACCGGTGATGCCCTTTTCTTTATGCGAGCCGGTTACACCGGGGTGCAGCAATACTGCCCGCTACTGTGGGCAGGCGATCAATGTGTCGATTTCAGCCGTCACGACGGTCTGGTCACGGTGATCTCGGGGGCGCTCTCCTCCGGTATGTTGGGGAACGCGTATCACCACTCGGATATCGGTGGCTACACCTCACTGTTTGGCAACCGTCGAACCAAGGAGCTGTTTGACCGCTGGGTTGAAATGGCTGCCTTTACCCCAGTCATGCGTACCCACGAAGGTAACCGCCCTGATGAGAATTTCCAGTTTGACCAGGATGGCAGCACGTTGGCGCATTTTGCCCGGATGACCCGAGTTTATTGCCACCTGACTCCTTACTTGCGTAGCCTGGTGGATGAAGCGGCCGAGAAAGGGTATCCGGTTCAACGTGCCATGATGCTGCATTTTGAACATGATCCCGAGACCTACGTCATACAGGATCAATACCTCTATGGGTCAGAGTTGCTGGTGGCACCGGTTCACCAAGGGGATGTGCGTGAGTGGACAACTTACCTGCCTGCAGGTGAGCAGTGGACGCATGTCTGGAGCGGCCAGCGCTTTACAGGGGGCCAGCGGGTCACTCTGCCTGCACCGATTGGCCAGCCCCCGGTGTTCTATCGTGCCAAAAGTCCCTGGGCTTCGCTGTTTGCCGAGCTAAAGGATCTGGAGTAAATCGCACCGGCGTTCGCTATAGAGGATGCGACCCGGATAACCCATGGCCGTGACAATGTTCACGGCCATTATGTTTCAACAGAGGAGCAGAGCAGCATGATTGACACTCTTGACGTTGTGCAAAACCCCAGCCAGGACGACATAGATTTTTTACGAGACAACCTGATCAAAACCAATCGTGAGTTTGTCGGTGAACAGATACGTCGCCCACTTGCCATCTTCTATCAGGATGAGCAGCAACGTCGTGCCGGAGGATGCAGCGGCCATACCTACGGTAACTGGCTCTATATCGAGTATCTGTGGGTGGCCAGTAGCCTGCGGGGGCGCGGTGTAGGAGGCCGGTTATTGGCGGCGATGGAGCAGGCTGCCCGCGAGCGCGGCTGCTGTTTTTCACAGCTCGATACTTTTAGCTTTCAAGCAAAGCCTTTTTACCAAGCGCGGGGGTATTCAGTCGTCATGACGTTGGAAAAGTGCCCGGTGTTTCATCAACGATATTACTTAACCAAAACCTTGTAGCGCAGGCAGTGACTGGTGTCCTGCTTAAAAATATCTGACGCAACGGATAGTGTTCTGGTAGATACATGGGGGGCATTTATCTTCATGGGCTATTTATCAAGGCCATGGTTTTGTGATGGTTCATGGTGTGACTATATTGGCTTGGTCACAAAACAAACCGGGTACTCTGTCTGGGGATCAAGTCAAATCCGGCATCAATGATCTCGCCCTTATAATCGGGCTCGCGAGCCATCCGCAACATCATGGATGCAGCCTGGCTGGCAACAGAGTGGATATTGATATTGATACTGGACAAGGTCACGGGTGCCAGATAACCGCTACCTGGAAAATCGCCAAACCCGATGATAGAGAGTTGCTCTGGTACCGGGATATTGCGTGCAATCGCCTCCATCAGCAATGCCGTACCAATGGTATCGTTTGATGCAAAAATGCCGTCGAGTTTTCGCTCTTTGAGCAGTGTCTTGATGAGTAGCTCGCGCGCGGCGGGATAAATATTGTCGCTGTAAGGGATTTCGACCAACAAGGGATCCATACCCGCCGTCTCAAGTGCCTGGCAAAAGCCGCTGTAGCGGCTCTGCGCACGCACGTCATCGTTAAAACGGGTCGTGAAATAGGCAATTTTATGGCAGCCGGAGCGTATCAGGTAAGATGCGGCATCGTAACCCACCTGAAAATGATCGATACCGACCTGCGCGACAAACGGACTGGCTTCACCGATTTGCCATGCTTGAACCACAGGCACCGCACTGTGCTCCAGCATACGAATCGTAGTATCACTGTGCTTAGCGCCAGTGAGGGTTATGGCAGCAGGAGACCATTGTAAAATGGAGCGGATCTGCTGCTCCTCTTTTTCCATGGAGTGATCATGAGATGCGATATAGAGCTGAAAACCTGCATCACTCACGATATGTTCAATCTGTTGTACAAAGGTACTAAAGGTAATATTGGAAATGGAAGGAACGATAATTGCCATTGCCGAGCTTCGCCCGGCAGTAAACTGACTGGCAATTTTGTTGTGCACATAACCCAATTCATCAATGGCACGCTGAATTTTATGGCCGGTATTGGCTTTTACCTTGTCTGGATGACGTACATAAAGTGAGACTGTCGAGGGGGACACTTTGGCCAGGGCCGCGACATCATCAAGCTTGACGGTTTGTTTGCTTCTCGAGGACACGTGTTCTGCTTCCTGATTGGTTTTACTCGGCTCGATATCCTTCGTGATCTGAGGGTAAAGCCATACAATAATCTCCCGACATGTATTTAAGTGTATAAAAAATAAGGCTTAAATAAAAGTGATGATTCGCTGTAGGAGGTGCGTCGGCAATTCGGGTTACTTGTATGGTAATTAGATTTTGGTTAGCCATTACAAATAAAAACGTGTTGCCAAGAGCGCTTGAGCGTTTTGGCATCCAATGTCGAAAAATGAGCCTCTTTAACTGCCATGACCCATGGCAGTTAACTGTTCAAATAAACACCGCACCACATGGTGAAGGGTGGTTACTTCAGGGTATGAGTATTTAGTGTTATGGGAATCGGTAGTTCTCATCAGCACTCTCTGCAATCGTCTAATGGGTGTTACAACCGCGTTGGATAGCTCACCGTTTAGTGCCTGGGACGTAGCGACAACCACTTGGCAGGGGGGTTATTGAGCGTGTGGCTCTGATGAAGGTAGTGGAGAGACGATCGCCTCCTGCCTGTATTGGCGCAGCAGTTTGAGGAAATCATCCGGTTCCCGATCCAGGCTGCCTACCGGGATCAACAGGTCATAACCGAGCAAGTGGCGCATGCGAATCATCCGTTGAGCCAGCATGGCCAATGCGCCATCGTAGTGCAGCCCTTGCGGGGAGCAAAAGTGACTCTCCTCCAGCCAGTCGATGCCTTGTAAGGGGTCATTTGTATGCACTGGCTGCCCATGGAGCTGCTCATTATGCAGGGCATGCAGCAACACAGGGCGCTGCTCTGTCAACAGATGCACGGCCAGTCTGGGAGTGATCAGTGTCAGAAACTCGTCATACTGTTTTATCTTGAAACCGATATAGGGCAGGGGCTGGAGATCCCAACCAACATGGATTCTGGGTTGATCGATACGCTGGATGTTGTGCCACTTCAGTGCCCAGCCGCCATATTTGTGGTGATAGTGGAGGGAGTGCTGGCATAGGGATAGGCTGATCGGGGGCTCATTGAGCTTGAACCAGCCTATCAAGGTTATCATCATGCCACTCAGTAGCAACAATATATAGGCCGGGAGCACCCGGCCTTCCACAAGCAACCAGAGTAGTAATAGCATCAGGCTGGTGATGAGCCCCCCGGCCCAGATCAGGGTTAGTCCGTTTCGGCGGACCAGAGGCTTTATATGTTGTGTCTCCATTTAACCTCCTTGTCCTGATGAGGGGAGCGATCTTTTATTACACCACCCGTTTGTCTTTGACCAAGTATAAGCGCCGCGTTTTTGCGCTGGCCAGCAAAGCAAATGGCAGTCATGGGCCGGCTCGGGTATAGTCCTGCGCCATTGGCGTTATCCTGTTTTGCTGACCCGTCGTGGCCCTGGTGGTGGCGAGGGGCAGGCCCGTGTAAGGAGTGTTATGAAGTTCAGTCCCCTGCTCGATGAGATGATGAAAGCCCTGCAGGTATTGCCGGGGGTGGGGCCCAAGTCTGCCCAGCGGATGGCTTTTACCCTGCTCGAGCGTGAGCGCAGCGGCGGTTTGCGTCTGGCCCAGCTGCTCTCTCGCGCCCTGACCGAGATTGGTCACTGCAGCCACTGTCGCACCTTTACCGAGAACGACCGCTGCGATATCTGCGCCAATCCCAAGCGGGAAGAGAATGGCCTGCTCTGCGTGGTGGAGAGCCCGGCGGACGTGGCGGCCATCGAGCAGACCGGTCAGTTTTCCGGTCGTTACTTTGTGCTGATGGGCCATCTGTCGCCGCTGGACGGCATCGGCCCGGAGGAGCTGGGGCTCGATATTCTCGAGCGCCGTCTGAAGGAAGAGCACATCAGTGAGCTGATCCTCGCTACTAATCCCACCATCGAGGGGGATGCTACCGCCTGGTATATCGCTGATATGGCCCGTGCTGCCGGGGTAGAGGTGAGCCGCATCGCCCACGGTGTGCCGGTGGGCGGAGAGCTGGAGCTGGTGGATGGCACCACGCTCTCCCACTCCCTGATGGGGCGTCAGCGCCTCAAATAAGGGGCGGGATAGGGCTGTATCATTGCGGCTTGATCAGAAAATCGGCAGTTGAATGGAAAAAGGGGGCGAATGAGCAGGATTGCACATTCGCCCCCTTGATATTTGATTGGCCGTCCCCATCTAGGTTGGGCATATGTTCAACCCGATGTTTCTGAGGATTGGTCCATGACCCAAAGTGTTCATGCCGAAACCCACGGCTTTCAGACTGAAGTCAAACAACTGCTGAGCCTGATGGCTCACAGCCTCTACTCCAACAAAGAAGTATTCCTGCGCGAGCTGATCTCCAACGCATCCGAT
>NZ_JAAKNE010000011.1:0-56841 GCF_049170755.1 Aeromonas sp. 604176 | reverse complement strand
CTGTCATAAAGTCATAAAAGTGTCACAGAAAATTCTAATAATTGGCGCACCCATCTTCACAGAGGAGAGAGAAGGGAATGGCTAAGCGAATTCTGGTGGTCGAGGACGAAGCACCGATCCGCGAAATGCTCTGTTTCGTGCTGGAGCAGAAGGGGTATGAGACGATTGAAGCGGAAGATTTCGCCGACGGACTGGCGAAGGTGCGTGAACCCTACCCGGAACTTATCGTGCTGGACTGGATGATGCCAGGCGGCAGTGGCATCCAGTTTATCAAACAGCTCAAGCAGGATGAGGTGACCCGCCAGATCCCGGTGGTGATGCTCACCGCCCGCGGTGAGGAGGAGGACAAGGTGCGTGGTCTGGAGGCCGGTGCCGACGACTATATCACCAAGCCGTTCTCGCCCAAGGAGCTCACCGCTCGCCTCCATGCGGTGATGCGCCGAGTTTCCCCCACCTCGGTAGACGAGGTGATCGAGGTGCAGGGGCTCAAGCTGGACCCCGTCTCCCACCGGGTCAGTGCCGAGGAGAAGGCGCTCGACATGGGGCCGACCGAATTCAAGCTGCTGCATTTCTTCATGACTCACCCCGAGCGGGTCTATAGCCGTGAGCAGTTGCTCAACAATGTCTGGGGTACCAATGTGTACGTCGAGGACAGAACCGTGGATGTGCATATTCGGCGCCTGCGCAAGGCGATTGAAGAGACAGGGCACGACAGATTGATCCAGACGGTGCGTGGAGCCGGATACCGCTTCTCAACCCGTCTCTAGAGGCAGTTATGTTGCAACCTTACGCCTGGCGGCGACAGTTGTGGCGAATGGCGTTTTTCTACGCCCCCTTCGCATTGGTTGGCTGGTTGATTGATCATCTTGCCCTCTGCCTGTTGGTGGCGGCAGTGTTGCATCTGGGCTGGCATTACCGTTTTCAGAAGCGGCTGTCTGATTGGCTGTGGCACGACCGCAGCCTGGTACCACCTAACGGCAGTGGCAGCTGGGAGCACATTTTCAACGGGATCTACAAATTGCAACAGCGTCACCGGGCTCGGCGGCGCGAGCTGGCGGGGCTGATCCGCCGCTTTCGGGAGGGGGCCGAGGCGCTGCCCGATGCGGCCGTGGTGTTTCGCGAAGATGGCAGCATCCTATGGTGCAACCGGCTGGCAGAGCAACTGCTCGGTTTCCGCTGGCCGGAAGATGCAGGTCAGCACATTGGCAACTTGATCCGCCATCCTGCCTTTGCCGCCTATCTGGGGAAGGGGAGCTATGATGAACCACTGGAGATGACTTCTCCGATCAACGAAGAGAAGTTTCTCGAGTTTCGCATTATGCCCTACGCCTCCGATCAGGCGATGCTGGTGGTACGCGATGTCACCCGCCTGCGCAGTCTGGAGAAGACCCGCAAGCACTTTGTCTCAAATGTCTCCCACGAGCTGCGCACTCCGCTCACCGTGCTCAAGGGCTATCTGGAGATGACTGAAGATCCGCCCCCGCCTGCCATGTGGGCCAAGGCGCACCGGGTGATGATGGAGCAGACCATCCGGATGGACAATCTGGTCAACCAGCTGCTCACCCTGTCGCGCATCGAGGCGGCACCGACCGTTGATCTCTCCCATCTGGTGGACATGCCTGCCATGCTCGGACTGCTGGAGCAGGAGGCGCGGGCGCTCTCGGGCGAACGGGCCCACCAGATCGAATTCATGGTGCAGCCAGACCTGTTTGTGCGCGGGGATAAGGAGCAGCTGCGCAGCGCCGTCTCCAATCTGGTCTACAACGCCATCCACTACACACCGGCAGGGCGCAAGATCAGCGTGGAGTGGCGCAAGCAGGGGGCAATGGCGCTGTTTGCCGTGAGGGATGAGGGGGAGGGGATTGCCCCCGAGCATCTGGCGCGGCTGACCGAACGGTTCTATCGGGTCGACAAGGCCCGCTCCCGCCACACCGGTGGCTCCGGACTCGGCCTTGCCATCGTCAAGCATGCCCTCAGTCATCATGACTGTCAGCTCGAGATTGAAAGTCGTGTCGGCCTTGGCAGTCGCTTCAGCTTCCTGATACCGGCTCGTATGGTGGTGTTAAAATAGCTTTTATGACAATGGGTTAGTAAATTCGAGAGGGCCACAATGCGGGCCCTCTCTGCATTTGTGCAACTTTGTTGTCATGTCATTAAAGTGTCACATTTAATCCATAAATTTGTCACTGCCAGGTCAGATACTGGCGCCGTCTTAAGAACGGACCTTCTGTAACTTTGGAGAGATTGGATGAAACTCAACAAACTGGCTGGTGTAATCGGATTTACCGCAGCAACCCTGTTTTCTGCCAGCACCCTGGCCTATGGTGTCGACAAGGATCTGCCGGATTACACTCCGACCAGCGGTATCTCAGGCAACCTGTCCTCTGTCGGCTCTGATACTCTGGCCAACATGATGACCCTGTGGGCAGAAGAATTTAAGCGTGTCTACCCCAACGTCAATGTCCAGATCCAGGCTGCCGGCTCTTCTACCGCACCGACCGCCCTGACCGAAGGGGTTGCCCAGTTTGGTCCCATGAGCCGCGCCATGAAGGCCGGTGAAATCGAAGCGTTCGAGAAGCGTTATGGCTACAAGCCGACCGCTATCCGCGTTGCCGTCGATGCCCTGGCGGTATTCGTCAACAAGGACAACCCCATCAAGGGGCTGACCATGCAGCAGGTTGATGCCGTTTTCTCCAGCACACTCAAGTGCGGCGAAGCCAAGGCGGCTACCAAGTGGTCTGATCTGGGTCTGGATGGCAGCTGGTCCGGCAAGGATCTGCAACTGTTCGGTCGCAACTCGGTATCCGGCACCTACGGTTACTTCAAGGAGCACGCGCTCTGTAATGGTGACTTCAAGAGCGGTGTGAACGAGCAGCCGGGTTCCGCCTCCGTGGTGCAGTCTGTTTCCGCTTCCCTCAACAGTATCGGTTACTCCGGTATTGGTTACGTTACCTCCGGCGTTCGTGCCATTCCGCTCTCCAAGGATGGCAAGACCTTTGTCGATGCTACTGCCGATAATGCCATCACCGGCAAATATCCGCTGTCACGCTTCCTGTACGTTTACGTGAACAAGCATCCGAACAAGCCGCTCTCTCCGATGGAGCAGGAGTTCGTCAAGATGATGCTCTCCAAGGCGGGCCAGAACATCGTTGCCAAAGATGGCTACGTACCGGTACCGGCCAAGGTGGTGCAGGCGGATCTGAAAAAGCTGGGCATCATGTAACCGCTTGCTGCCAGCATCTACTGATAAAACGAGCCCCAATCGGGCTCGTTTTGTTTTTGGTGACTGTCAGTTCTGTTAATAGCGCTGGATGGATGTTTTTCCGCCAGCCGGGGGCAGGTTCCCTTGCGTAGCAGGGCTGCATTTCCGAGAATAGGGCAACGTTATGGCAAAGGATCCCTTCATGATTGCGTCCCTCTCCAAGTTTGGCCTGGTAGCCCTCTGTAGTTCCCTGCTGGTCGCCTGCGCCCAGTCGCCGACTGGCCGCAGCCAGATGCTGCTCTACTCCCCCCAGCAGATGAACCAGCTTGGTGCCGACTCCTTCGAGCATATGAAAAAGCAGGAGAAGGTGAGCAAGGATGCCAAACTCAACGCCTATGTCTCCTGTGTCGCCAAGGCGGTGACCGCCCAGGTGCCGGCCAGCTATGGCATCACCAATTGGGAAGTGGTGGTGTTTGACTCCAAGCAGGTCAACGCCTTCGCCCTGCCCGGCGGCAAGATCGGGGTCTACAGCGGCCTGCTCAAGGTGGCCAAGAATCAGGATCAGCTGGCGACCGTCATCGGTCACGAGTTGACTCACGTGCTGGCCCAGCACTCCAACGAGCGACTCTCACGCAGCCAGTTGGCGGGGATCGGTCTGGCGGCTGCGGACATTGCCATGGGCACCAGCGAGTATCGCGGCGCCACCATGGCCGCCCTTGGCCTCGGGGTTGAGGTCGGAGTGATGCTGCCCTATGGCCGTACTCAGGAGAGCGAAGCGGATCGGCTCGGGCTTGAGCTGATGGCGCGCGCCGGATTCAATCCGGCCGAGGCGATCCCCCTGTGGCAAAACATGAGTGCCGCTGCCGGTGGCAACACCCCGCCGCAACTGCTCTCCACCCACCCGAGCAACGAGAACCGGATCGCCGAGTTGCAGGCGCAACAGGCGCAAGTGCTGCCGCTCTATGAGCAGGCCCGCGCCAACGGTCTGGTGCCCCAATGCAAGGCATAAGCCTGCGCATGGCGCGCAGCGACGATGCCGCCGCCATGACGGTGATGCAGCGAGCCAGTTGGCTCGCTGCCTATGGCCAGGTGCTTGGTGCCGACCTGCTGGAGCAGCTGGACGTTACCGCCCATCTGCAGATCTGGCAGAGCCGTCTGGCCGAGCCGGGCCCAAGGCCCATGCTGCTTTGTCTCGATGAGGTAGTGATAGGCCTGCTCTACTGGCAACCACAGCAGGAAGCGGAGCAGAGCAGCGCCCTGATCCGCGCTTTTTACCTCCATCCCGACCACTGGCGACAAGGCTATGGCAAACGGCTGTGGCAGGCGGTGGCGATGCAGATGCGCCGCGCCGGTTGCCATAGCGTCAAATTGTGGCTGCTCGATGGCAACCACATTGGCGAGGGGTTCTACCTGCGCCGCGGCTTTGTCTTTGATGGCGAAGAGCGCACCCTGATAAGCCTCGGGCAGCCCTGCCTGCAGCGACAAATGAGCCGTTTGCTCTGATCACTCTCCCGTTTTTCGCCTTTGGTCACTTTATTTTTTTTGCGAATTAATACAATGTTCCCCTTGAAACAGAGTTGGATAAACACGGGCTGACAAGGGAGTGCTGGCATGTATTACGGCTTTGATATCGGTGGCACCAAGATCGCCTTTGCGGTCTATGACGGTGCATTGAACCTCTGCCACGAGGAGCGCATGAGCACCCCGGGCAACGATTACGAGGGGTTGCAGCAGCTGATCCGCTCCCGGGTCGAGCAGGCGGATGCCCGCTTCGGCGCACGGGGCTCGGTCGGTATCGGTTTTCCCGGTGTCATCAACAGCCAAGATCACAGCATAGTGGCGGCCAATCTGCCCTCCATCAATGGTCGCCATCTGGGCGCAGATCTGGCCGAACTGCTGGAGCGGCCGGTCAAGGTGGATAACGACGCCAACTGCTTCCTCTGGTCCGAAGTGCATCAAGGGGCAGCCGACGGCGCAGGCAGTGCGCTCGGCGTCACCATCGGCACCGGCATCGGCGGCGCTGTTTATCTGGCGGGCAAGCTTATTCAGGGGCGCAACTGGCTGGCTGGCGAGATTGGTCACTACCCCTTGCCCGCGACCATTCTGATGAAGTATCCCGAGTTGCCGCGTCCCCGTTGCGGCTGTGGCCGTCTGGTCTGTTTTGAAACCTATGCCTCCGGCACCGGTCTGGAGCGTCTCTATCACCATTTCCATGGCCAACGTGCCACGGGTCACCAGATTGTGGGACGCTTCGAGGCCCATGAACCCCATGCGGTCGAGACGGTCGAATGCTGGCTGGAGATCATGGCCGCCGGGCTTGCCACCGCCATTTCGGTGATTGATCCCGAAGTGGTGGTGTTGGGGGGCGGCCTGAGCGGCCTGCCCGCCCTCTATGAACAGCTGCCGCTGCGTCTGCCCGGTCACTTGCTGCCCGGGGTCGCCCTGCCCGAGATCCGCCAGGCCCGCTTCGGCGGCGCCGGTGGTGTGCGCGGCGCAGCCTTGCTCAATCTATGAGATCAGATGTGGGGTCTGATCTCCCCGAAAAAGGAGTCCTCATGACCCGTCTTGAAATCTGTATCGACAACCTGGAATCCCTGTTCACCGCCCAGCAATCCGGGGCGGATCGCATCGAGCTCTGCTCTGCGCTGGGTCTGGGCGGCCTGACCCCCTCCTACGGTTTTATGCAGCAGGCGGCCCGCCATGCCAGCGTGCCGGTTTATGCCATGATCCGCCCGCGCGCCGGGGATTTTTGCTTCAACGACGGCGAGTTCGAGATGATGCTGCAAGATATCGCGGCGGCACGTGCTGCGGGGCTGCAAGGGGTGGTGGTCGGTTTGCTGGATGAGGAGGGACGGGTGCCTGCCGCCAAGCTCAAACAGCTGGTGGATGCAGCAGGATCGTTGGGGGTCACCTTCCATCGCGCCATCGACCTCTCTTCCGACTGGCGCCTCGATCTGGAGACCATAGTTGCTGCCGGTTGCGAGCGCATTCTGAGCTCGGGCCATGCGCCGACCGCGCTGGCGGGGCTGGAGACCCTGCAGGAGATGCAGCAGGCGCTGGCGGGACGTGCCAGCCTGATGCCGGGCGCCGGGGTCAATGCCGACAACGTGCGTACCATCATCGAGTTCACCGGGGTGAGCGAAGTGCATATGTCCGGCATGGGCTGGCGCGGCGGCATGGTGCCGCACGGAGTGAATATGGGCACTTCGGATGATGGTCGGGTCAATATCACCGATGGCGCCAAGGTGGCTGCGGTCAGAGCCTTGCTGGATCGCGGTTAAGCAGATCGCCGCCGTTGGGCGGCGTTCATCCGCATCTTGTGTGAAGTTCCTCCCACTGACGGGGAAATCAGGGGCGCCCCCGGCAGCACCCAGGCCAAAAGTCTGATATTATCCCGCCTCTTTACTACATGGATCTGGAGCAACATCTCAATGTCCCAATACGACTCTATCGAACAGAAGGCCAGCTATGGCATCGGCCGCAACATGGGTGATCAGCTGGCGCAGCAAGCTTTCGCCGGTCTGGATATCCCGGCCCTGCAACAAGGTCTGGCAGATGCCCTGAATGGTCTGGAGTTCGCGGTCAGCCGTGACGATATCAATGATGCCTTCCAGGTCATCACTGCGCGTATGCAAGAAGAGCAGGAAGCCGCCGCCAAGGCCGCCGCTGCTGACGGCGAAGCCTTCCTGGCTGATAACGCCAAGCGCGCTGAAGTGAAGGTGACCGACTCCGGTCTGCAGTACGAAGTGCTGGTAGAAGGCAACGGTGCCGTTCCGGTAGCCGGTCAGTCCGTGCGTGTGCACTACCACGGTACCTTCACCCACGGTGGCGTATTCGACAGCTCCGTCGCTCGCGGCCAGCCGGCTGAATTCCCGGTGACCGGCGTGATCGCTGGCTGGGTTGAAGCGCTGCAGCTGATGCCGGTTGGTTCCAAATGGAAGCTCTACATCCCCCACGATCTGGCCTACGGTGCCCGTGGCGCGGGCTCCATCCCGCCTTACTCTGCACTGGTATTTGAAGTCGAGCTGCTGGACATCCTGTGATCCTGCTGGCTTGATGCAAACGGCGACCCTCGGGTCGCCGTTTGTTTTTGGGCTATGTGATAGACAGCATTTGTCGCGACCAGCGGGCTGGAGAGCAGAAAAGGGCGGCACTTTTGCGCTTTTTACTGGTTTTTTCAGAAACGGGAACAGGCATACTGCGACTCATTAGAGAGGATAAGGAGAACCCGATGAGCAAGAAGATGAAGAAAGTAGCGGGGCTTGCTCTGTTGCTGCTGAGCATTCCGGCCAGTGCTGATGCCATGCGCTGCAAGAACGCCCTGATCACCGAGGGAGACACCACCGCCGAGATGCTGCTCAAGTGCGGTGAGCCGATGTTGCGTGAAGAGCTCAACCGCAACGAGGAGAACCAGTTTGGCAACATGGTGCAGGTCAAATATGGTGAACGCTGGACCTACAACTTCGGCAAGAACGAGTTCATGCGCTTTGTGACGGTGCGCAACGGCATCATTACCGATATCGAAAACGGCCCGCGCGGCCAGTAGCCGGCGGGCAAAGCATGGATGCACAACAGACAGTAGGGCAAGACCCTTTGACTCACATGTCCGGCAAGGGGTCGCGGTGACCAAGTTGTCTGACCGCCAGATTGATCTGGCGAGCCAGTCTTAGCCGCTGGCGGCAGGTCAGGCCATGGAGGCTGATCCTGCCCGCGTTGAATTCAAATGTCCCCAGCGACTCGATGGCAAAATAGCCTCGATGAAAGCTCTTGATGTAGCGAGCGATCTGCCGTGGGGATAACTGCTTGAATACCTTCATCACACGGTTCCCTGATTGCCTGGACAGGGCACACTATGGTGTCGGTCGATGACACTGATATGACGGTTTATAAAGATTTGCATGAATCCTTATTTTGCCAGTGAGCTCGGCAAATTGACGGCATCATCGAAAAAGTTGTGCCATGACAAACCACCGCACCGATATACTGCGGGCTTGAATGGAACAAATAAAAGGGCCTGTGCGTGGAATGGGTTGATGTGGTGGACGAGGATAACCGGGTGATTGGCGTGGCCGAGCGAGCCAAGGTGCGACGGGAGAATCTCTGCCATCGCGCCAGCTATATTCTGGTGCTCGACGACGCGGATCGGATCCTGGTGCAGCGACGCACCCTCAGCAAAGATTTCTGCCCCGGCATGCTGGATGCCTGCGCCGGTGGCGTGGTCACCACCGGTGAGGAGATGGAGCGCTCCGCCCGCCGCGAGCTGGCCGAAGAGCTGGGGATTATGGATGTTCCTCTGCAGGGCTTTGGCAGCTTTTATGCGGAAGGGGAGGGCTACCGGGTCTGGGGTGGCCTCTTCAGTTGCCGTTATCAGGGGCCGCTGCAGTTGCAGGCCGAAGAGGTGAGCGCGGTGCACTGGATGAGCCTGGCCGAGATCGCGGAGCGCGCCAGCGAATTTACCCCCGACTCCCTGCTCGCCATCGCCACTTGGCAGGCGAGACGCTGACAAGCGCCGCACATTTTCTTCGCCAGAGAGAAGACGGGCAGCCTGATGGCTGCCCGTCTGCCTTTGTGAATTTACTTGGCCTGCTACACCAGTTTTAGGCGCCGGTTGGAGCGACCGCACGGGCTTGGCGTCGTGAGCCAGTGCCCCTGCCAGTCGGTGACGAGGCGCAGCAATGGATACTCCAGGTCAAGCCTGGTCAGCACCAGCTGGCCGGTCTCGTCGCCGCTCACCGGCTCGCCGCTGGCGGGATCGATGATCTCGATTATGCAACTCTCGCTCACAATAAATCCCTCTCCTGGTCGGCTCTCGTAAGCCACCACCCCCACATCCTGCCACACCAGACAGTTGAGGGCTGCAATGCCGTGAATGGCGCGCAGCGGCGCGGTTTCCGGGTGAGTGGCTTCACACAGCAGGGCGCGGCGCAGTGAGTCGGTCGGGATGTCGGCCGCTTCGGCCGCTTCCAGCAGATCGAGCAGGGTCACCAGCGGACCGACGTAGCCGGTGGGTTGATAGCGCAGCAGCGCCTCCAGTTGGCGCTGGGTATCGTGGGGCCCGCAAGGTACCACGGGGGCACCCAGCTGTCGGGCACCGTTATCGAAGATAAAGGCGGTGGGGCCGGCATGATAGTCGTGGCCATTGAGTATTACCTCACCCGGCTTGAAGCCGGCGGCAAACAGTGCTCGAGCGGCCCCCCACCAGTCTGCTCCCGCATACTCGGGGATGGCCAGCTGGCCCGGACAGGAGAAGACCCGTAACGCCTGACTGGCGGGGCGGCCGGTGAGTCCGGCGAACGGAGGGTGAGCCTGTTGGGCGGCAAACAGTTCTTTGCTGTCGAGCAGTGGCAGGGTGGCCAGCTCTGCCAGATCCTCGAGGCGGCACTGGCGATAGACGCTGGAGTAACCGGCGCAATATTGACTGACATGGGTAAGCTGATGATTGAGCTGCTCCAGCTGCTGTTGTTCGCGCAAGGCGGGGGGGCGAATTTCCAGTCCATCGTAATAGTGCTGCATGAGGCCTCCTTGGTCGGCTGATCCTGCTCAAGGTTAGTTCAAATGATCCCGGCAAAGGGAGGTCTGTGTCACAGCTCGGCAGTGGGGTAGACTGGGGCCTCCTCCCTCCACTTAAGGACGAGCACAATGATTGCGATGGGTCAGACTCTGCCTTCGGGCGAATTTACCTTTATCACCGCCGAGGGCAAGCAGCTGCGGGATAGCCAGACGCTGTTCGCCGGTAAAAAAGTAGTGCTGTTTGCCGTGCCCGGTGCTTTTACTCCCACCTGCTCCAATGCCCACCTGCCCGGTTATGTGGTGCTGGCCGATCAGTTTATGGCCAAAGGGGTGGATGCCATCTGCTGTCTGTCGGTCAACGATGCTTTCGTGATGCGGGCATGGCAGACGGCCCAGAATGCCGAGGCGATCACCATGCTGGCGGATGGCGACGGCAGCTGGACCCGGGCGTTGGGTCTGGCCAAGGATACCGGCGCCTTTGGAGGTATCCGCGCCCAGCGCTTTGCGTTGATCGCCAACGATGGCGTGGTCGAGCAGCTGTTTGTGGAGGCGCCTGGCAAGTTTGAGGTCTCCGATGCCGCGAGTCTGCTGGCTGTGCTGTGAAATGTTAATCGCAGTTTGATTTTCCCTTGAAATGGGAGGCTGGCTCGTTACACTGGCGCCACTTTTGAATTGGGTCAGGAGCTTGTCCTGACTCTGTTGCTTACTGGCGATGGGATGGAGATGTTATGACCCTGGCTGTTGTTGCCCTGATTGCCGGACTGGCGCTGCTGGTCTGGAGTGCTGACAAGTTTGTGGATGGTGCTGCGGCGACCGCCCGTTATGCGGGGATGCCACCGCTGCTGATCGGCATGGTGATCATCGGTTTTGGTACATCGGCCCCTGAGATGGTGGTCTCCGCGCTGGCGGCGTCACAGGGCAATCCCGGGTTGGCGCTTGGTAATGCCTATGGCTCCAACATCACCAATATCGCGCTGATCCTGGGTCTGACGGCACTGATCAGCCCTATCGCGGTGGCCTCTCAGGTAGTGCGCAAGGAGATCCCCATCCTGCTCGGTATTACCCTGCTCTCAGGTGCCCTGCTGATTGATGGTCATCTGGGCCGGATGGATGCGGTCATTCTGGGGGCCGTCTTCGTTGCCCTGATGGGCTGGTCTATCTGGGCTGGCATGAATGGCAAGGGAGATGCGCTGGATACCGAGACCGCCGAGGATATCGAGAGTGAGGGGATGTCCCTCAAGAGCGCCGTTTTCTGGCTGGTGGTCGGGCTGGTGCTGCTGATCGGCGCTTCCCGCCTGTTGGTCTGGGGGGCGGTGACCATCGCTCAGGCACTTGGTATCAGCGATCTGGTGATTGGTCTCACCATAGTCGCGATAGGAACCTCCCTGCCGGAGCTGGCTTCGTCTCTCATCGCCATTCGCAAGAACGAGCATGATCTGGCCCTTGGCAACGTGCTGGGCTCCAACCTGTTCAACACCCTGGCGGTGGTGGGGATCGCGGCGGGTATTCATCCGTTGGATGTGGCGCCGGAAGTGCTCTCCCGCGACTGGAGCATCATGATGGGGTTGACCCTGCTGCTGCTGGTGATGTGTCTGGGCCGCAAGGGGCAGGGCCGTATCAACCGGTTGGAGGGGGGCGTGCTGCTCACCTGCTTCGTCGCCTACACCGGCTGGCTGCTGACCAGTCAGTTCGTCTAGCCAGATCTGGCAAGATAAAACGAAAGAGGGGAAGCCTGGCTTCCCCTCTTTGCATTCGGGTGTCGGTCTTAAGCGACGGCCACCAGTTTCTGCCCCTTCTGACTGCTGTCCAGAATCAGGATGCTGGCCTTGGGGAAGAAGTTGAAGGTGGAGGCGGAGGCCCAGGTGTAGGCGCCCATCACCTTGCCAACCACCAACTCGCCGATAGCCAGATCCGGCAACATGATGCCATCGCGGATCACGTCCACGCTGTCGCAGGTGGGGCCTGAGAGTACCGAGTTATGCAGCTCGCCACTGGCATAAGGCGTGCTCACCGGATAGGTGACGTGGTCATAGAGCTGGCCGTTGTAGCTGCCGTAGAGGCCATCATCCAGGTAGTACCAGATCTTGTCGCCACGGTGGGCCTTGCCCATCACGCTGGATACCGAAGTCATGGCCGGCGCACTGATAAAGCGGCCCGGTTCGGCAATCTTCTGCACTGTAGCGGGCAGCTTGGCCAGCGCTTCGCGGATCGGGGCGCAGAAGCCGTCGATATCGAACTCGCCCCCCTCATAATCGACCGGGAAACCGCCGCCGATATCCAGCACCCAGGGCTTGAGCCCGAGCGCCCAAGCCTGCTCCATGATCTCGCGGCAGGCGTCGATGGCCTGCACATGGCGACGGGCATGAGGCACTTGCGAGCCGACGTGGAACGACAGCCCCATCACCTTGATCCCCTTGGCGTGGGCCAGTTGCAGCAGCGGCAGCGCCTGCTCCGGAGTGCAGCCGAACTTCTTGGAGAGATCGACCTTGGTCTCGGGGTTCGGGAAGCTGACCCGCAGCAGCAGTTTCACTTCGTCCTTGTAGGGAATGAACTTCTCCAGCTCCAGCGGGTTGTCGTAGACAAACACAGTGCAGCCGAACTCCAGCGCATAACGGATATCGCTGTCGCGCTTGATGGGATGGGTATGAATGCAACGTCCCGGGCGAACCCCCTGACTGCGCACCAGATCCACTTCGCCATTGGTGGCCAGATCGAAACAGGCCCCCTCTTCCTTCAAGACAGAGACCACCGCCTCATGGGGCAGGGGTTTGAGTGCATAGTGCAATCGTACATCGGGCAGGGCGGCGGCCAGGGCCCGATACTGTTTGCGGACGGCTGCCTTGTCGAGCAGCAGCAGGGGGGAGCCGAATTGTTCAACCAGCTGACGGTAATCTTGTGCGACCACATCTTTTGCAACCAGGGTCTCGTTCATTCTCTTTTGGTCATCCTTAGGGGGCGTGATATGCCCAAGCCATATGCGATTGAACCGGCGACGGCCGGGTCAGGCGAGCGGTCCGGTGGGACCAACCGAACACAGTGCATAAATTGATAACAAAGTGCTTGGTTATGCAGCGGATTATCGGCTTATTGATTCTGTGTGCAAGCATTTTGATTGGATATGTCGGCAAGATTTTCTTGGCGAAACGAGAGGGATCACTGTTCTCTATCCGCCATTTTTCCCGTTTGGGCCACATTTGATCCGTGAAAGCCTAACTTGTTGATAGTTAACTAACATTTAACATTCTTGCTGCGATTCTGGTGGTCACTAAAAAAATATAAATGGGGGCGGCCAAGTGCGAGACAGCTCACATTTTTTGGATTAACATGCCGACTTCCTAATCCAAACTAGTTCGGATGAAGGTAGCAGGAGAGCGATGGGCAACCATCCACCGAAGAAGTGAATCTTTCAGGTACCGGGCAACCGGTGTGGACTGCTACTGGACGATACTCTGGAGAGACCCGTTAAATCGGGCGCCGAAGGAGCAAGGCACCATGACTACCCGCAAGGGCAGGCTGGCGCCGGAAACTCTCAGGCAAAAGGACAGAGGGGATGGGATGGTTGTACCTGAGCTTGAAACTGTTCACGGTCTGTAACGAGAGGTCGTCAGCAAGGTAAAGAGCAGCGCAGGAACCGGAGTGTATGTGAATACATGAGGCTTTCGAGCAGCGCATGAGCCTTGATCACAACCTCGCAGCAAGAGTGTGAACACGTTTTTGGCCCGCATCCGATCGCCTCTGGCCGATCGCGACACCTATGGGAAGATCATCCTTCTCCTCCTTAATTTCTGTTTCTTAAGGAGGATGCATGTCATCAATTCAATCGGCGTTAACCGCCATCGATAGCTTTATCTGGGGGCCGCCCCTGCTGATCCTGCTGGTCGGGACCGGTATCTATCTCACCCTGCGTCTGGGTCTGCTTCAGGTCGTGCGCTTGCCACTCGCGCTGCGGCTGGTCTTTGGCCGCGATCAGGGGCAGGGCAAGCAGGGGGATGTCTCCAGCTTCGGCGCCCTCTGTACCGCCCTCTCTGCCACCATCGGTACCGGTAACATCGTCGGGGTGGCTACCGCCATCAAGCTCGGTGGTCCCGGTGCCCTGTTCTGGATGTGGATGGCGGCGCTGTTCGGCATGGCCACCAAGTACGCCGAGTGTCTGCTGGCGGTCAAATATCGCGAGCAGGATGCCAACGGCCAGATGGCTGGCGGCCCCATGTACTATCTGGAGAAGGGGCTCGGTTCCAAGCCGCTCGCCAAGTTGTTTGCCCTGTTCGGCATCGGCGTAGCTTTCTTCGGGATCGGTACCTTCCCGCAGGTCAATGCCATCTCCGACGCCATGAGCCTCTCCTTCTCGGTGCCCCGTGAAGCGACCGCCGTGGTGCTGACCCTGATCGTGGCGCTGGTGACCCTGGGAGGGATCAAGTCCATCTCCAGCGTGTCGAGCAAGGTGGTGCCCTTCATGGCCATCTTCTACATCGTCGCCTGTCTGGGCGTGCTGGTGAATAACGCCAGCGCCCTGCCCGATGCCGTCATGCTGGTGATCGAGAGTGCCTTCACCGGCCATGCGGCGACCGGCGGCTTCGTCGGTGCCAGCATCATGCTGGCCATTCAGTCCGGGGTGGCGCGCGGGGTCTTCTCCAACGAGTCGGGGCTGGGGTCGGCCCCCATCGCGGCGGCGGCGGCCAAAACCGATTCGTGCGTGGAGCAGGGGCTGGTCTCCATGACAGGTACCTTCATCGACACCATCATCATCTGCACCATGACCGGCCTGACCCTGGTGGTGACCGGCGTGTGGAGCGGCGATGCAAGCGGCGCGGCCATGACCAGTCTGGCCTTTGCCCAGGGGCTCGATGCTCATGTCGGCCAGTATCTGGTGAGCATTGGCCTGCTGTTCTTCGCCTTTACCACCATCCTTGGCTGGAACTACTACGGCGAGCGCTGCACCGAGTATCTGTTCGGGGTTAAGGCAATCAAGCCCTATCGTCTGGTCTATCTGGCGCTGGTGGCGAGCGGTGCTTTCCTCCATCTGGACATGATTTGGCTGCTGGCCGATATCGTTAACGGCCTGATGGCGGTGCCCAACCTCATCGGCCTGATTGGCCTGCGCCATGTGGTGATCGCCGAGACCCGCGCCTATTTTAGCCGCGATCTGGATAGCGAAGCTGAACCGGAGCCGCAGACGGCTTGAGCGCCTCAGCTCGTTTCACGCTTCCCTTGAAAAGAACAAGTCACGACTTCGGTCGTGGCTTTTTTGTGCGCTGTGTCTAAGGATAGGTACTTTCCCTCTCCCTTCGGGATAAGGTCAGGATGAGGGGGATAGCCCCTCGCTCAGCAGGCTATCCAGACGTGCTCGCACTTTCTCTACCAGCGCCTGATCGCTACCGTGCCAGCCGATGCAGCTTGCCAGCGTGGTGGAGGTTCCCGTCATAAAACGCAGTTCCCCGCCCGCCAGCTCGTAGAAGCGGCTTGCCATCCTGGTTCCCTCATCCACATCACCCGCCACCAGCAGCATGGCTTGCGCCAGCACGGCGCCCTGGTGATCCTGCCCTGGCGCCAGCCAGCGCTGGGCGGTACCGGTGATCTTGCGTCCCCCGATCACCAGATTGTACTGACCATCGCAAAAGGATCCGGGCACGAAGTCATAGCTTCCCTCAAGGCCGTACTCCGCCAACAGGGTCAGCAGCGGCGCCCCCAGCAGCCGGTAGTAGTGGGCGAGATCTGTGGTGGTGCGGGGCAGCAGCAGGGATAGGTTGAGGATCCCCGCACCGTGGGGCACGGCGGTACCGCCACTGTCGCGCACATGTACCGGCCAGCCTTCAGCTGCAAGTTGCTGGCAGGCGGCTTCGTAACGGGGGAGGCGGGTATCCTTGCGAGTGACAATCAGGCATTGGGGCGCCTGCCAGAGGTGAGCGCGGGGCTGGCCGTCATGGGCACAGTCGCGCAGCCAGTGCTGCTCTTGCGCCAGTATCTGTGCGGGTGAAGCGGTATCGGGAAGGGGGGAGAGCAGGCGACAGGGCATGGCGGCATCCTCAAAAAAGGCTGCCCAGCACACTACCCGTGGCGACTGGCAAGGTAAAGCCCCGCAAGTGCGGGGCTGTTTGCTATCGGTAGGCGATCTCTTAGGAGTGGCGCGCTTCGCGCTTGGGCAGCAGCAGGTTGAGCACGATGGCGGTAATGCCACCGGTGGCGACGCCGTAGGAGAGTACGCTCTTGGCCAGCTCCGGCAGGTGTTGTAGCACTTCCGGCACCTGCGCGACTCCCAGCCCCATGGCCAGCGACACAGCCAGGATCATCAGGGCGCGGCGATCCAGCTCCTCGCGGGCAATGATGCGCACGCCAGCGGCGGCGATGGTGCCGAACATGACGATGGTAGCTCCGCCCAGCACGGGTTCCGGGATCTGCTGCACCAGACTGGCGACCGCCGGGAACAGGCCAAGCAGCGCCAGCATGGCGGCGATAAAGAGCCCGACGTGACGGCTGGCGACGCCGGTCAGCTGAATAACGCCGTTATTCTGGGCGAAGGTGGACATGGGGAAGGTGGAGAAAACCGCCGCCAGCATGGAGTTGGCACCATCGGCCAGCACGCCGCCTTTGATCCGCTCCATATAGACAGGCCCTTCCAGCGGCTCGCCGGAGATGTCCGAGGTGGCGGTCATGTCGCCGATCGCTTCGAGCGCCGTCACCACGAAGATGATGGCGAGCGGCACGAACAGCTGCCAGTCAAAGCCTAGGCCGTAGTGGAGCGGAATGGGCACCATCACCAGCGGACCGTCGAAGGTGGGGGCGCTCACTTTGCCCAGCAGCAGCGCCACGGCATAGCCCGCCAGCATGGCGATCATGATGGCGGAGAGGCGCAACCAGGGATTGCGACTGCGTTGCAGCAACACGATAAGGCCGAGCACCAGCAGGGAGAGGAAGAGGTTGGTGTGACTGGCGAAGCTGCCATCAGAGAGGGCTGCATAACCGCCGCCCATGCTGATCAGGCCCACTTTGATCAGGGTCAGACCGATCAGCAGCACCACTATGCCGGTCACCAGCGGGGTGATGATCCGTTTCACCAGATGGAGGAAGCGGCTCATCACCACGATAGTGAGTGCGGCAACCATCATGGTGCCGAACAATGTACCCAACAGATCCTCGGTGGGCATGGCCGCCTGTTTGAGGGCGAGACCGGAGGCGATGATGGGGCCGAGGAAGTTGAAGCTGGTGCCCTGTACCGAGAGCAGGCCGGAACCGATGGGGCCGAAGCGGCGGGTTTGAATGAAGGAGGCGATGCCGGACATGACCAGCGACATGGAGACGATATAAC
Source organism: Aeromonas sp. 604176 (assembly GCF_049170755.1). Taxonomy (NCBI): domain Bacteria; kingdom Pseudomonadati; phylum Pseudomonadota; class Gammaproteobacteria; order Aeromonadales; family Aeromonadaceae; genus Aeromonas; species Aeromonas sp. 604176. The sequence continues at coordinate 39,826 of NZ_JAAKNE010000011.1, read as the reverse complement.
GGGTGTCGGCGGCAGGGAGGCCGAGGGCATTGGCAATAATCAGGGGCGGGGTAATGATGGCGACAAACATGGCGAGCATATGCTGCAGGGCGGCGAACAGCGTCTGGGGCAGAGGCGGGACATCCTCTATGCCATAGACCAGTTCGCTATGGGCTCGCCTGGGTGGATGTGCCTCTCGATTGGCGCGTGTGACAGCAGCCTGTTCCATAAGTACCTCGAATTGTGTGGGGAGGGGGAGAAAATTGGGCGCTATTGTAGTGATTGAAATGAGGCTGACCAGCGCTAATTATGCAAAAAAAGGTTTATTTTTTGATGGGTTGAAACGTTTGCGCGCTGCGATTATCATCTGTCGGTTTGTGTGACCGACCTCTCCTTTTTATTCTCCCCGCTAATGACATTTTTACCACTTTGTAGGTGTAGAATGAGCCCTCAGTATTCATCGTGGAGACTCTGGATGCTCAAGTTGTCAGAGTTCTGGAGTGCGAGGGTTCACTCCGAAGACTTTACTCGTACTCGCATGGGGTTTATGACAGTGCGTTTGCGCCTGCTGACCTGCTTGCTGATGCTCGGATTGCCCGCCTGGGCCGTGGTGGATTGGTTGACCTTGCCCGCCGTTCATTTCGAGCAGCTGTTTCAGGCCAGGATCTTCTGCACCCTGGCGCTCTCGCCACTTATTCCGCTCTCGTACCTCATCCACTTCAAGCGGGAAAGAATGAAGCTGGCCCTTGGCTACCTGATGGCCGTGATGATGCTCTTCTCCCTCTTCTGCCTGAACAGCTTTGGCGCCGGACAGGAGTTGCAGGCGGGTTATGCGGCCTTTCCCTATCTGCTGATCACCCTGTTTGCCATCTTCCCCATCCCCCTATCCCTCGGCTTGCAACTGGCAGGCGTGGTACTGGTGACCATGCTGCTGGGCCACTGGCTGCTGGTGGGACAGAGCATCTGGAGTCAGGCCACCCTGAATCAGGTGTGGGTGCTCGGCATGTTTACCATGGCCAGTTGCTGGGTGCAGTGCGGCCAGCTCAACATGCTGCTGCGGCTCTATCGGGAATCGACCACCGATGAGCTGACCGGTATGATGAACCGCCGCCTGCTGATGAAGCAGCTGGAGCAGGCCAGAATCCGGCTGCAACTCAAGAAGAAGCCCTTTGCGGTGATGCTGCTGGATCTCGATCGCTTCAAGCGGATCAACGATATCTACGGCCATCTAGCGGGGGATGCGGTGCTCAAGGAAGTGGCTACTACCCTGGGGGAGCAGCTGGAGCCTGATATGGTGCTGGGGCGTTATGGCGGCGAAGAGTTTGCCATCCTGATGCACAACTGCGCCGATCCGGCGCTGGCGAGCAAAATGGCCGAGCGGCTGCGCATTGCCGTCGAGGCGCGGCTGGTGAAGAGCCCCACCTCGGACGAATTGCTGGAGGTGACGGTGAGTATCGGGATTGCCATGGCCCGTTGTGATGACACCATCGATATTCTGATCAACCGTGCTGACGAGTGCCTCTATCAGGCCAAGATGGCGGGACGCAACTGCGTGGTGGTCGAGGGGCAAAACCGCGCAAAAACAGATGCCGCCTGAGGGCGGCATCCTGTTGGCAATGTGCTGGTGCGATCAGCCCAGCTTGTACTTGCCGGAGAGCTGCTGGGCCAGCAGCTTGAACATGTTGAAGACCGCCATGGTCTTGCCGGTCGGGGTGCCGTCTTCGGCCAGGAAATACTCCCCCTTGAACACCAGAATATCCCCCTTCTGCTCCACCGAGTCGGCGCGCATACCGTGGATGAAGTCTTCATGCTCTTTGATGATCTTGTTGGCCATCTCAAGCAGGGCCGTCTCGGTGATCAGCTCTTTCTGTGGTTGCATGCTCGTCTCCTTAAACGACTACTGGACAGGGAAATCGTGGATCCCTGTCTCTGATTGAAGAGGCGCCCAGCATACTGCAAACAGGGTTTTTCTGTCATTGATATGACCCCGATTTGTGGCTGTTTATCCGATCACCAGATTCTTCAACCAGCAGCGCTGGCGAATACGGCGCTGTACCAGCAGCACCTTGCTGAGCTCTTCCAGCAAGACCACCGCCACCACCCAGGAGAGGGGCCAACCGAGTAGCGTGACCGCCACCCAGGCGAGCGGGATGCCGATGCACCACATGCCGACGATATCGATGAAGATGCTGTAGTTCACATCGCCCCCCGAGCGAAGTACCCCGATGATCCCCACCATGTTGAACACCTTGAGCAGCATCCCGAGACACATGATGCCGAGCACCTGTCCCGCCTCCGTCATCAGCTCGGGGGGCAGGTTGCCGACCCACTGCAGCAGGTTGGCTTGCAGCAGCCAGACGATGATCCCCACCAGTAGCGCGCCAATCGGTGCCAGCAGCAGGAACAGCTGGGAGTGCTGCCAGGCGACCTCGTACTCTTCGGCCCCGAGCCGGTGGCCGAGCAGGGTGGAGCAGGCCACTGCCAGCCCGAAGAAGAGGGAGATAAGGATGCTCTCCAGGGTGCCGAGGGTGGTCATGATGGCCAGCGAATCGGTGCCAAGATGGGCATAGAGAAAGCCGTAAATCAGCATGCCGAAGGCCCAGAGGCCGTCATGGAACAGCAGCGGCAGGGCGATCAGGGTAAAGCGCACCACCTCCTTACGCTTGAAGGCGGCCAGCCAGTCTGGTGCGCGCGGGATCAGGCGCGCCTCATAACGCTTTACGTAGAGCAGCAGCAGGGCTGTCTGCAGCAGCCGGGAAATGGTGGTGCCCCAGGCCGAACCGGCGACCCCCATCGCCTCGAAGCCGAAGTGACCGAAGATGAGGGCGTAGTTGAGGATGACGTTGGCGATGATGGCGATAATGCCGATGCGAGTCGGCGCGGCGGCATTGCCCACCGAGCGCAGGGCTGACTCCAGCGGCACCACGATGGCGGTACAGAGGATGGTGGCGCCGGTGATCATCAAGAATTGATCCGCCAGTGCCCGCAGCGCCGGATCCTGACTGGCAAAGCCGAGTACGCTGCCCGGTGATAACACATAGATGAAGGCAAAGGGCAGGGTGACCAGCAGGGCGCCCACTATGGCCAGCGCCAGGGTGCGGCGCACCCCGGCCATCTCCCCGCGCCCGAAGTATTGTGCTGCCAATACCGAGACCCCGCCCGCGAGGCCCGCTATCACCAGCAGATTGAAAAAGAAGACCCGGTTACCCAAGCCGACCGCCGCCACAGCCGTGGTGCCAAGCTGACTCACCATCATGATATCGATGAGGCCGAGCAGGGAGAACATCATGGATTGCAGCGAGACAGGCAGAGCCAGCCGCCACAATCGGGTCATGAACTCGCGATCGGTGGTTTGTTTTAAAATCGCTTGCCAATAATTCATAGTTGTTAACCGGGTATTAGAAAAGCAAGGTTTGTCAGGGGTATGATAGGGGCTGGCGAGGCTCTTCTCACTGTGAGTAGCTCTCGGTTTTCTTGTGTAAAACTATCCTGTTGAGGTGTTATGCCATTTGCCAGCGAGTGTCTGGAGATAGCGCCAGCCTGTGAAGAGCAGATGTTGGGACGTGAAGGGCTGCCCCTGCTCGGCGAGGCAGGGATCTTCCTGACCGGCCTCTCCCGGGTGCGGGATCACTACCTCATCCGTCGCAATCGCCCCGAGTTTCACATCCTGATGGTGAGTCACGATGAGGGTGGCGCGCTGCTCACCGACGAGGGGGAACAAGCCATTCCTGCCGGGTCGCTGATTTTCCTGCCCGCCGCCGTGCCTGGCGGTCTCAAGCTGATTGGCGAAAGCTGGCAGATCAGCTGGATTTTGCTCGATGACGTGCCGCGCTGGCAGCACCTGCATCGCCTTGGTCACCGTATCTGGCAAGGGGATGGCGGCGATCAGCTCTACCATCTGCTCAGCCTGATGCAGGGTGAGGGGGTTCGCTCTTCGCTGCAACCTCAACTGCTTAGCCTGTTGCTGGCGCTGCTGGAACGCACTCTGCAGGGAGAGGTGCGTGGCACACCGGAGTTGCGCCTGCAGGCACTGTTTCGCCGGGTGGAGGCGCGCCTGGACGAACCCTGGAGTGTAGCCCTGCTGGCCCGGCAGATGGCCTGTTCGGTGCCCCATCTGCACCGGCTCTGTCAGCAAGCGTTCGGTATGGGGCCGATGGCGAGGGTGACCGAGCTCAGAATGAACAAGGCACGCCAGCTGCTGCTCTATACCAACTGGCCACTTGGCGAGCTGGCGGCCCGGGTCGGTTACAGCGATGGGGCCAACTTTGCCAACCGCTTTCGTCGTCTGACTGGTCAGACCCCCGGCGCCTTTCGTCGACTGGGTCGCAAACCTTTTGCAACGGATGTGCAAACTCTTTGAAATTAATGAGACAAGCCCCTAGGATCGGCGGGTCCCTGCGTCTAGCTAACCGTTTAGGTACCAAGATCCATGTTTGAAGATAATAACCAGAAACGTCCTCTCTACATTCCCTACGCCGGTCCCGCCCTGCTGGAGACCCCCTTGCTCAACAAGGGCAGCGCCTTCACCAGCGAAGAGCGCAGCAACTTCAACCTCGAAGGTCTGTTGCCCCAGAATATCGAGACCATCGAAGAGCAGGCCGAGCGCGCCTATCGCCAGTTCATGGCGTTTGGCAACGACATGGACAAGCACATCTATCTGCGCAACATCCAGGATACCAACGAGACACTGTTCTACCGTCTGCTGCACAACCACCTGACCGAGATGCTGCCCATCATCTACACCCCGACGGTGGGCAAGGCGTGCGAGGAGTTCTCCAACATCTATCGCCGCGCCCGTGGCCTGTTTATCTCCTATCCGGACAAGGACAGGATCGATGACATGCTGCAAAACGCCACCAAGCAGAACGTCAAAGTGATCGTGGTGACCGATGGCGAACGGATCCTGGGTCTGGGTGATCAGGGGATCGGCGGCATGGGCATTCCCATCGGCAAGCTCTCCCTCTACACCGCCTGTGGTGGCATATCGCCCGCCTACTGCCTGCCGGTGGTACTGGATGTCGGCACCAACAACCAGCAACTGCTCAATGACCCCTTCTATATGGGGTGGCGCAATCCGCGTATCTCGGGGGATGAGTACGCCGAGTTTGTCGATGCCTTCATTCAGGCGGTCAAGCGCCGCTGGCCCGACATCCTGCTGCAGTTCGAGGATTTCGCCCAGAACAACGCCATGCCACTGCTCAACCGCTACAAGAACGAGCTCTGCTGCTTCAACGACGATATTCAGGGTACTGCTGCCGTGACCCTGGGCAGCCTGATCGCCGCCTGCAAGGCCTCCGGCGCCAAGCTCTCCGAGAAGCGGGTTGCCTTCCTCGGGGCGGGCAGCGCCGGTTGCGGTATCGCCGAGCAGATCGTGGCGCAGATGAAGGCCGAAGGGCTGACCGATGCCCAGGCCCGCAGCCGGGTATTTATGGTGGACCGCTTCGGTCTTATCACCGACAAGATCCCCAACCAGCTCGACTTCCAGCGCCGTCTCTCCCAACCGGTGGAGCGGATCAAAGACTGGCCGGTGGGGGACAATATTTCCCTGCTGGAGGTGATGGAGCACGGTCGCCCAGACATCCTGATCGGGGTCTCCGGTCAGCCGGGGCTGTTTACCGAAGAGGTGGTCAAGACCATGCACAAGCACTGTGCCCGTCCCATCATCTTCCCGCTCTCCAACCCCACCTCACGGGTCGAGGCAACCCCTGCCGATCTCATCCGCTGGACTGACGGTCAGGCGCTGGTGGCCACCGGCAGCCCGTTTGCACCGGTGGAGTTCAAGGGCAAGCGCTACGTCATCGCCCAGTGCAACAACTCCTTCATCTTCCCGGGGATCGGCCTTGGCGTCATCGCCTCCGGCGCCACCCGGGTGACCGACGCCATGCTGATGTCGGCCAGCCGCGCGCTGGCGGAGTGTTCGCCGCTGGTGAAAGGGGAGGAGGGCTCGCTGCTGCCGGATCTGGCGGATATCCATCAGGTCTCCCGCTACATCGCCAAGATGGTGGCCAAGACCGCCATGCTGCAGGGCAAGGCGGTGCAGACCCCGGACGAGGTGATCGATCAGGCCATCGACGCCAACTTCTGGCATCCGGAATATCGCCGCTACCGTCGCACCTCGTTCTGATTTCTGCGGGAAGTGGCAAAGCAAAAGGGATGCCTCGGCATCCCTTTTTACTGCACGTCTGACATGGTTATCGCCTCAAGATGAACTACTCGCTGCCGCCCTGTACGCCGGTGACGCGCACCTCGACCCGGCGATCCGGCCCAAGGCAGTCGATGAGCGCCGCCTTCGCCTTGATGGCATCACACTGACTGCCGGTGACCGGATTACTCGCGCCATTGCCCTGGATGCTCACCTTGTCGGCAGGCAATCCCTTGCTGATCAGAAAGTCGGCAACGGTTTGGGCCCGAGCTTCTGACAACCTCTGATTGTTGGCATCCGAGCCGATACGGTCGGTATACCCCATCACGACTGCACTGCCATCCTTGGGCTGCACGTCGACGATCTGCTGGTAGAGAGCGTCCAGCGCGCTCATCCCCTCCGGTTTTAGGTCCGCTTTGCCAAAGGCGAACAACACATCGGAACTGAGGTTGAAGGTCTGATCTACCACCTCCGGTTCGGCCGGTGGCGGGGGGACCACGACCGGTGCGGGCGTGGGAGCCGGCTCTGTCGGCTGGCTGCGATTGGGATGGATCACTACTTCCAGGGTTGCTGTGCTGATGTCGCTGACCCAACGCTGGGTGCCGCTGTTTGCCTTGTCATTGTCAGGATCATCGCCGACCCTGACCAGATAACGATACCTGGCCTGGAGATCGACCCAGTCATGGAGCCGGGCCGTCACTCCCAGACCTGCCAACGGTGCCAGGTTGTCGTCCCCGCCATTGATCGATTCAACGTGATAGATATAGCCACCACCCTCGGCAAACACCGAGAACATCTCGCTGAGCGGCAAACGACCAATCACAGACAGGGTAGCTCCCTTGCTGTTGAACTCATGACCGCTGATATCCCAGTCACCTGTGGAGAGGTAACCAATTTCGGCGCCCAGGTTCTCCGTGAAGTTGTAGCCGCCAAACAGGGAGAGCGCAGTCGCATCCTTGCTGACATCCTGGCTGAAATCATTCAGATCGTGGGCTATCGCCCAGCCACCGCCTATCCCGGCATACCAGTCATGGACCGGTACCGCTTGTGCGCCTGTGCTCGCCAATGCCAGTGCAATCCACACAGGTTTTAATCTTATGTTCATCGCGTATCCTCGTCGATGTGTGGTTTAGTGGGGCTGCTTGTTGGTCAAACCCCACACTTATGTATAGGTGACAGGTTGTATTTAACCACTCAAGAGGTGTGGATTGCGGCCATAAGTGAACCTATGTCACTGAAACCATGCGGGAAGAGGAAAGATAGCCTGAGGTGGGCGGCATGGAAGACAATAAAAAGGAGGCCATATGGCCTCCTGCTTATCCAGGTGATCAGGATTATTGTGTGACTTGTTGCACACCGGTGACGCGCACTTCAACGCGGCGATCCGGCGCCAGGCAGGAGATCAGCTGAGCCTTGCCCTTGACGCTGTTGCACTGGGTGCCTGTGACCGGATTGGCTTCACCGCGGCCTTCGATGGCAACTTTGCCAGCCGGCAGGCCCTTGCCAACCAGGAAGTCGGCTACGGTACGGGCGCGTGCTTCGGAGAGTTTCTGGTTGTAGGCGTCAGTGCCGATACGGTCGGTGTAACCGACGACCACGGCACTGCCATCTTTTGGCTGTACGTCGACGATCTGCTGATACAGGGTGTTGAGCGCTGCGACACCTTCTGGCTTGAGGGTGGATTTGCCAAAGGCAAACAGCACGTCAGAGCTCAGGGCGAAGTTCTTGTCAACCACCACAGGCTCTGGGGTTGGCTCGGGTGCTGGTGCCGGAGCGGGGGCCACGTAAGTGGTGCGGTTCGGGTGCATCACCAGCTCCAGGGTTGCGACGCTCATGTCGCTCTCCCAGGTCTTCTGCTCGTCACCCAGACTCCACATGTAGCGGTAGCGGGCTTGCACATCGATAAGGTCGGAGAGCTTGGCTGTCACCCCCAGACCGGCCAGTGGCGCAGTGCCGTTGTCGCTGTTGCCATTGCCGTTGACGTGATTGAAGTAGGCACCGCCTTCAGCAAACACCGAGAAGATGTCGCCCAGCGGCAGGCGGGCGATACCGGACAGGGTGGCCCCCTGGGTTTTGAAATCGGCACCGTCAACGCCCGCTTTACCGGCGTAGAGGTAGCCCAGTTCAGCTGCGTAGTAGTCGTTGAAGTTGTAACCGCCGAACAGGCTCAGCGCAGTGGCGTCTTTGTCAGTGTCTTTGCCAAAATCATCCAGACCGTGGGCATATGCCCAGCCTGCACCAACACCGGTGTACCAGTCATCGGCAGCCTGAGCTGTGGTGCCTGCGGCGGCCAGCGCCAGTGCAATCAGGGTAGGAGCCATTTTGAGTTTCATCGGTTTATCCTCGTTGTGTTAGCCCATGTCGGGCAATGCACTTGTTTTTATTGCTGCGAAAAATCGCCAGCAAAGTGGATAGCGAAGGCTTTGGACTCTCATGATGCATTGGCGTCATGGACAACAGACCGGACAAGAAGCGCTTTTTAGTGCTTATCCAATACCTTACAGGCGCAACTACTTTATGCTTTCGGGGCGGGGCAGGCAAGGGTAGGGAGGCGGGAGTGAGGGATGATGCAAGCGAGAATGAGGCAAACAAAAAGGGATGCCGCAGCATCCCTTTCTTTTGCATTATCTGAACGAGGTCAGATTATTGCTGAACTTCTTGTACGCCAGATACGCGAACTTCTACGCGACGATCCGGAGCCAGGCAGGAGATCAGCTGAGCTTTAGCGGTGATACCGTTGCACTTGGTGCCGGTAACCGGGTTGGCTTCGCCACGACCTTCGATGGCAACCTTGCTGGCAGCCATACCTTTGCTCACCAGGAAGTTGGCAACGGTACGGGCACGGGCTTCAGACAGCTTCTGGTTGTACGCGTCGGAACCGATACGGTCGGTGTAACCAACAACAACAGCGTTGCCATCTTTCGGCTGGAACTCAACGATCTGCTGGTACAGCGCATTCAGGGCTGCAACGCCTTCCGGCTTCAGAGTCTCTTTGCCAAAGGCAAACAGCACGTCTGAGTTCAGTGCGAAGTTCTTCTCTACAACTTGCGGAGCAGGAGCCGGTGCTTCTTCAACAACCGGGGCAGCTACCGGAGCTACGTAGGAATTGCGGAACGGGTGGTATACCGCTTCCAGAGTAGCGATGCTCTGGTTGGCCTTGTAACGCTCACCGTTGGCGTGCAGGTCAGCCACGTCCCACATGTAGCGGTAACGAGCTTGCAGATCCAGCGCGTCATTTACCTTGTAGGTCACACCGGCGCCAGCCAGCGGGGAAACTTTAGTGTCGCTGGTGCCCAGGCCGTCGGTGTGACCCCAGTAGGCGCCGCCTTCAGCGAACAGGGAGAAGTCGTTGCCAACCGGCATACGGGCGATACCGGACAGGGTGGCACCCTGGCTCTCGTAACGGTTGCCGTCGGTGTTGCCACGACCGGTGTACTGGTAGCCCAGTTCGGTACCGAAGTTTTCGGTGAAGTTGTAACCCATGAAGGCGTTGGCGGCAGCCGCGTCTTCCTGGCCTACATTGGTGCTTTCCAGCTTGTTCAGGCCGTTGAAGTGAGTAGCACCGACACCGGCACCGAAGTAGATGTCGTCAGCGGCGTGAGCAGCGGTAGCACCCAGAGCAGCCATGGCGATGGCGATCATGGAAGGAGCCATTTTCATCATAAAAAAATCCTCGTTGAGATCGCACGTTATTCACGTGCTTCACACTTTGTAATTTATGTAAGCTGCAGGCTCCGCCGTACGGCTGGCGTCGAGTCTGGCAGATGACCCGGTATAACCGGGTTGCACACTCTCCTGGTGTGTCGAGTGCGCTGGCATGGCACGCAATGCGTGAGAAACCACTGCCAGGCAACTGATGTCATTCCGATGACGAGGCGCACTCTATGCCGATTTTAAAACATGATCAAGCTCACAAATGAGCCTTGTGGCAAATTGTGTCGTGACCTTAAATGGCTGTTTATCCAGATTAATTAGTGATCCAGATAGGCCCTGTGCAGTTTTTTTTCCAGTTTCATATAGGCCTGAACCCAGTCGGAGTGCGGGTTGGCAGGATTTACTCTGGCAGTGAACACCTCGAGGTAGTCTGCTTCCGTTGCACTTTTCAGCAGGGGAGTAAACGCCATCAGGTAGTGGCGGGCCAGATAGGGATCCAGGGGCCAGATGTTGAGGATGGCGCGAGCCACAGGCTGAACCGCAGCTGAACAGATGAAGTGGCGGTGTCCCGCCTCCAGCCAGTCGGCCATCTCGCACATGCCCGATTCGGGCACCAGACCACCATCACCCGGGGTAGTTGCCAGCGCAATAGACTGGCCATTTACCGTGGTGAGCTCTTCATTGTTATGCAGGGCACCATCGTGGCTGCGCAAGGGTAGGTTATGCGATTCCTGTTCAAGAAACAGGCTGCAGCTCTCCGGCAGGGCGGCCAACAGCTCGCTGGCGTGGCTGGACATCAAGGCCGGAAGCCAGAATGCTTCGGCGCGATATTGTTCACCTTGCAGGCGCTGTTGTGCCAGTTCTTCTGTGCTGGATACGGGGTGCAGGCGAGAGATAATGCCGGGAAACGCCATACTTATTCCTCTTAATGGGTATCCGGCGGATTATACGAGTTATTGGGGGGGCCACAATAAAGGTTTCTTTTCGAGACTGTTTACCTGAGGCGGCTGAGCGATTACCATCCCCCGTTGAAGATAAGGGTTGTCGCCGAAAGGCGCTCATAAAGATAGAGGCTCGACCATAACGAGTCCGTACAAAACTGATACACTTGACTACGAGTCGTCGCGAAAAATAAAGACGGATTTAATCCGTCAAACGGAGTATGGAACATTATGAATTCAAATATCGTCACTGTTGGCAAGAAGATCCGTCAGATCCGTGAAGCGGTCGGTTTGAGCCGTCCGAAGTTTGCTGATTTGCTCGGTGTTCCCCCCACAACCCTGAAAAACTACGAGCTGGGTTACCGTGAAGTTGGGGGCGCCTTCCTGGTTGCCCTGGCGCACCACCCGGATCTGCACAAGTTCACCCTCTGGCTGCTGGCAGACAAGAAAGTCGCCGAAATCGGCCAGATTGGCCCGGATGACCTCGCCAAGGCGTGATCATCGATGTGAATAGAAATGCCGCCTTCGGGCGGTATTTTTTTTTGGGTTGTCGATCGATATTTTGATCTAACACGCTTTGAATTACCCATGCAGGCCAACGAGAATAAGCGGCCCCGAAAAGTGGGCCCCCTGGTGGTATCTGGCCACCTGAACACTATTACATTCAGGATGATATGAGCAATCGGTATGGAGTATGGGTATGAGCAGTAATGAGTTGGATAAACGCTATGGCCTGATGACTGCCATTGCGATGGTGGTCGGCGTGGTGATCGGCTCCGGTGTCTTCTTCAAGGCCGATGATGTACTGCGTCTGACTGGCGGTAATCTGGCCATTGCGCTGCTGGCATGGGCGCTGGGGGCATTTTCGATGATCTTCGGCGCGCTGGTGTTTGCCGAGTTTGCCCAGCGGATCGAAAAGTCCAACGGTATCGTCGATTATGCCGAAGCGGCATACGGCAAAATGTTTGGTTATCTGGTGGGGTGGTTCAAAGGCGTACTCTATTACGCCCCTCTTTCCGCCATCCTTGCCTGGGTCGCCGCTCTTTACACCATGATCTTGCTCGGTAGTGATAATCCGACCAACTCTGGTGCGACCTGGATACTGGCGGCTGTCTATATGACGGTCACCTATCTGATCAACTTTTATACCCCGGTCCTGGCGGGCAAGCTGCAAGTGGGTTCTACCCTGATCAAGTTGATCCCGCTAATCCTGGTTGCCATTGTGGGCACCATTTCAGGCTTGCTCAATGGTGTCACCGTGACCAACTTTGTGCAGGCAATGGATGGGATAGGAAGCACCGGAGGCACGCTGGCCACGGCCGTGGTTGCCACCGCCTTCGCTTATGAGGGGTGGATTGCCGCTGTGACCATCAACAGCGAAATTCGCGATTCCAAGAAGAATCTGCCCAGAGCGCTGGTGATTGGCACCCTGATAGTCTTTGTGGTCTATGTCACCTATTTTCTGGGGATCGCCAGCGTCTTGCCGACGGACGAGATAGTGGTGCAAGGGGATAACGCGGTAAATCTCGCGACAACCAGCCTGTTTGGCGGGACTGCCTCGACCATTTTGACCGTGTTCGTGATTATCTCCTGCCTCGGCACCCTCAATGGTCTGGTGTTGGCGACCATGCGCATTCCCTACTCGCTGGCGATCCGCAATCAGGGGCCAGCCCCCAAGTGGATGAGCCGTATCGAACCGCATCACCACATGCCAATCAACTCGGCCCTCGCGGCAGCGTTGTTGTCGGTGATCTACTCAGTGCTGTGGTACAGCAGCATCAACGAGACATTCGGTCGTTACATCGCCCTGGACGAGATGCCGATCGTGCTGATTTATGGCCTCTATCTGTTCCTCTATGTCTGGTACATGCGCACCTTTACCGAGTTGGGCCGGATAAAGCGGTTTGTGATCCCGACCTGCGCCACTTTGGGGGCACTCATCATTCTGTATGGCGGTATCACCAATCCCAGTCTGGGACTCTATCTGCTGGTCTCTGTGGGGGTGATTCTGCTCGGGTTGCTCTTCTACCGTAAGGAGTGACCGGGTAAGTGAGTTGAAAAAAAAGCGCCGAATGGCGCTTTTTTTCATTTGTAAACCGCAGCATGTCGACAACTAATTGCCCAGCAACCCGAGGCGGCCCAGTTCATCCTTGAGCTGATCGAGGTTGCGCTCGACACAGGCTTCCCCCTCGTTGATGGCATCGCTGGCGCGATGAAAATCCATGATGGAGAAGCTGCCAAGGCGCGGGCAGAGCTGGATCTCCGGTGGGTCACCGGCCATCCGGGCGCGGGTGATCCGCTCCTGCATGATGTTGATGGAGCCACTCATCACGCTCCACAGACCCGGGGTGGCTGGCGCGGATTCTCCGCGATTGAGCCACTGGCTGAGCAGACCGCCGCTGCCGGGTTGATCCGGCTCGTCGGTCCAGGGTTGGTGCATATCGGTGTTGAGGTTGACCGCAATCACCACCTCGGCCCCCATGGCGCGGGCCAGCGAGATGGGCACCGGATTGACCACGGCGCCATCGACCAGCCAGCGGTCGTTGATCCGGGTCGGGGTTAGGATCCCCGGCATACCGCAGGAGGCGCGCACCGACTGGCGCAGCGGGCCTTGTTGCAGCCAGATCTCGCGGCCGGTATCGAGCTCGGTGGCGATGCAGGCGAAGGGGATGGGCAGGCTCTCGAGATCGGGATCCCCCAGATGGCTGGCGGCAAGACCAAACACCTTTTCGCCGCGAAACAGACCGCCGGAGAGGGCCGGGTCGAGCAGGCTGACCACCTGCAGGCGGGTAAAGCCGCGCACCCAGGTTTCCAGCCGATCCAGTTCTCCGGCGGCATAGGCGGCACCGACAAAGCTGCCGATGGAGCAGCCAGCGATCAAATCCGGTTTGATGCCGAGACGTTCAAGGGCGCGGATGACGCCGATATGGGCCCATCCTCTGGCTGCGCCGCTCCCGAGAGCGAGCCCTACGCGGGGTTTACGTGGCACGACAGTCCTCCAAAAAAGGGGTTGAGGGCTCAGCTTACTCCGAGAGTCAGGAGGCGTCATCCTGCCATCTTTCGCTGCGGTTGCGACCGTTGGCCTTGGCCTGATAGAGCGCCACATCGGCGCGGCGTACCGCTTCGTGCAGGGGAAGGTTCTCCTGGTGGGGCAGATAGCCGAGACTGATGGTGACCTCCAGCTCGGGCTCGATGGCGGCCCAGTCGTGATCTGCCACCGCCTTTCTCAGCCGCTCCGCCAGTTCGCCGATCTGTGCGGCGTTACTGCGGCCAATCAGCAGCAGAAACTCTTCACCCCCCCAGCGGATCAGGCGATCAGTGGGCCCAAGCTGCTGCTGGCAGATCTGCACCAGCCGGATTAGCACCATATCCCCCACGGCATGGCCGAAGTTGTCATTGACCCGTTTGAAGTGATCCGCATCGAACATCAGGATCCCCGCTTGCAGCCGGGCCAGCTCTCCCGCCTGCTCCAGTAGCACCACATAGTGGCGGTTGAAAGCGCCGGTAAGGGCATCGTGGCAGGAGAGGTAGTTGAGCCGCTCGTTGAGGCGATGGGATCTCAGGTTGGAGAGGACGGCCAGCAGCATAAAGAGGATGGCGAGCAGGGTCGGCGCGGACTGGCAGAGCATGGCCCACACCAGCGGTAGCAGGGTCACGCTGTGCACCAGCCGCAACGGGGTATCAGGTATCGCCATGGTCAGCTGCAATGTGCCTTGCCGCCATTGATATTCGCCGGTCGGTTCGGTGTTTTGCGGCGCCACGGGTTGGCGCGCGCTGCTGGCCAGCACCTGGTGGTACTGATTGAGCAGCAGATATTCCCCCAGCGCCGGGGTCATCTGATCGAGCTGCTGCTGCAGGCGGGCGAGCAGCACATCCATGTTGATCATTCCCACCAGAGTTCCCTCTTTGTAGAGGGGCTGGGACATGGTGACCATGGGGCCGCGCCCGATAAAGTCCTCATAGGGGCGCGAGAGAACGGTCTTCTTGTCCGGATTGGTGCTGTGCAGCGCATCTTGCCAGAAGCTCTTCTGGTAGATGGTGGGATAAAAGCGAAACCGGCTGGAGGGTTGCCAAGGGTAGAGATAGATAAAGTTGTCCACACCGGTGAAGTAGACCCAGGCGATCTCGTTGCCAAGGCGCTGGCTGGCGGTGGCAAGCAAGGGGGAGAGGCTCAGGGCCAGATGAATGCGTGCCTCACGCTCGCTGCCGGGGGGCGGCAGCGGGCCATCACCGGTGAGGTTGCCTGCCAGTCCGGCCGGCAAATCACCGGGGAGCTTGTCGAGAGCCAGCCCCTCTGGCAGCGTCTCGATATAGCGATAGAGCTGGCGGGTGAGCACCGACTGGGGGTCGCTGCGCAGTCGCTCCTCAGCCTGCCCGCGCATCGCCTCCAGAAATACTTCGGTCCGTTTGAACCGATCCCGCAGGTAGATGGCACTGTTGAGGGTATCGCTTTGATAGAGGCGTTCAATCTGTTTCAGGCTTTGCCACAAAGTCAAACCAATCAGCAGGATGACCACGGCGAACAGGAGCCAGGTCAGGCGTGTGAGAAAACGGTGGCCAGACATGTTGGGCATAGGCAGTCAGTCGGGTTGCGAAGGAAATTGTCGTTAGTGTATGCGATGTGGTGTGAAAACAAACTGAACTACCTGAAACCGGGTGAGTTCACCATGCACCTGTTACGTTTTGTCACATTTATACATAGTCACGGCATAGTCTGGGGCTAAAATGGCCCCCACTCAGATTTCCCCTTCTTAACACTTCATGGATTGTTTGATGAAAATGCGTATCTGGATTGGCCTCGGCCTGCTCTCTCTGGTAGCGGCCATCTGGTGGGCGGTTGGCCACTTGCAACCAGCAGCCAAAGCCCCTTCCCGCGAGATAAATATTCGTACCCAGACCGTCAAGCAGAGTCTGGCCGAGCCGACTCTCAAGCTGGTAGGTAAACTGGCGGCCAACCACTCGGTGGTGATCACTCCCGAGGTGACCGGGCGCCTGGTCAAGATTGCGGTGCAGTCGGGTCAGCAGGTCAACAAGGGCGATACGCTGGTCGCGCTGGATGCGGGCAAGCAACAGGCGGAGCTGGCCGAGCAGAGTGCCAGTCTGCGCGACGAGAATCGCAAGCTGACCGAGATGCGCAAGCTGGTCGCCCGTGGAGCCGTCACCCAGTCGGTGTTGGAGGGGCAGGAGGCCACCGTTGATCAGGTGCAGGCGCGGGTCGATGCCGCCCGTTACGAACTCTCCCAGCGCACTCTCACCGCTCCCTTTGCCGGTACCGTGAGCCTGATTGATTTGAGCGAAGGGGCCCTGGTCAATAGCGGCGATACCCTGTTGCACCTCGACGATATCGACACCCTGCGCCTCGATCTGGCAGTGCCGGAGCGCTACCTTTCCCTGCTGCGCCCCGGCATGGCGGTGACAGCGACCAGCGCAGCCTGGCCGGATCAGCGCTTTAACGGCACCCTCACCACCCTCGATAGCCGTATCTCCAACGAGACCCAGAACATCAAGGCGAGGGTCGAGTTACCCAATAATAACGGCCAGTTGCGCCCGGGCATGCTGCTCAACGTGGAGCTCTTGCTCCCTTCCCGCCAGCTCACTCTGATCCCTGCCCAGTCGGTGGAGTACGCCGGCGAGCAGCGTTTCGTCTATCGCCTTGAGGCCGATGGCCGGGTCAAGCGGGTGCCAGTGGTGCTCGGCGAGACCGAGGGTGAGACTGTCTGGGTTACCGAGGGGCTGAAAGTCGGCGATCGCATCGTGGTCGAGGGGCTGGTCAACTTGCGTGATGGTGCCAAGGTGCACGATCTGGCGGAGGTAAATGGCTGATGTGGCTCTCCGATATCTCAGTACGCCGACCGCTGGTGGCGGTGGTGCTCAGTGCCCTGCTCAGCGTGTTCGGTCTGGTCGCTTTTAGCAAATTGACGGTGCGGGAGATGCCGGATGTGCAGATCCCGTCGGTCTCCATCACCACCACCTATGAGGGCGCGGCTCCCGCAGTGATGGAGAGTCAGGTCACCAAGCCCATCGAGGATCAGCTCTCCGGCATCAGCGGTATCAAGAATATCAACTCGGTGACTCGCAAGGGGCGCTCGATGATCACGGTGGAGTTCAAGCTTGGCTGGAACATGGTGGAGGGGGTCTCCGATGTGCGCGACGCCCTGACTCGCGCCAAGAGCAAGCTGCCGGAGGATGCCGACGAACCGCTGGTGACCAAGGATAGCGGCAGCGGTGACGTGGCGGTCTGGCTCAACTTCAGCAGCAGCCAGATGGATCGCACCGCCATGACCGACTACGCTAACCGGGTGCTGGTCGACCCCTTGAGCCTGGTGGATGGGGTGAGTGAAGTGGCGCTCTCCGGCGATCTGACCCAGGTGATGTATGTGCGGTTGAGGCCGGCCGATATGGCGGCCCGCGGCGTGACGGTGGCGGATGTGCAGGATGCCCTCAAGCGCGAGAACATCGAGCTGCCGGGTGGCGAGATCCGCAACAACTCCATGACCATGTCGGTGCAGATTGCCCGGCTCTACCACACCGCCGAAGATTTCCAGCAGTTGCAGGTCCGTACTGCGACCAACGGTCAGAGTGTCTATCTGGCCGATATTGCCGATGTGGAGGTGGGAGCCAAGAACGAAGACAGTGCCTACCAGCGCAATGGTAAGGAGAGTCTAGGTATCGGCATCGTCGCCCAGTCCACCGCCAACCCGCTGGCGGTGGCACAGGGGGTTGAGAAGAAGCTGGTGGAGATGCAGCGCTTTCTGCCGGAGGGGGCCAAGCTGGAGGTTGACTACGACTCCACCATCTTTATCAAGCAGGCCATCGACGAGGTATATGAAACATTGGCCATCTGCGCCGTGCTGGTGGTGGCGGTGCTCTATCTGTTCCTCGGGCAGGGGCGCACCACCCTCATTCCTGCCATCACGGTACCAGTGTCGCTCATCTCCGCCTTTATCGGCGCCTGGTATCTCGGTTTTTCCATCAACCTCATCACCTTGCTGGCGCTGATCCTCGCCATCGGTCTGGTGGTGGATGATGCCATCGTGGTGGTGGAGAACATTCACCACCATCTGCAGCGGGGTGAGTCACCCCTGCTGGCGGCCTGGCACGGCACCCGCGAGGTGGGCTTTGCGGTCATCGCCACCACGGCGGTGCTGGTAATGGTCTTTATCCCCATTGCTTTTATGGATGGCATGGTGGGCAGGCTCTTTACCGAGTTTGCGATGTTGCTTTCGTTGGCGGTGCTCTGCTCCTCGCTGGTGGCGCTGACCCTCACGCCAGCCATGGGCTCCTGGCTGATGCGCCCGCTCGACAAGCCGAACCGGCTGACGGCGGCCCTCGATCGCGCTTTGGGCCGGATGGAGGGGCACTATCGTCATCTGCTGCAGGGGCTGCTGCGTCGCTCGCGCTGGATGCCGCTGGCGCTGCTGCTCTGTCTGGCCGGTATCGGTGCCCTCTTTACCCAGCTGCCTAGCAGTCTCACCCCGACCGAGGATCGCGGTGTGGTCTTCGTCTTCGTCAAGGGGGCGGAGGGGACCAGCATCGAGCGGATGAAGCGCAACATGCAGCAGGTGGAATCGACCATCATGCCGATGCTGGGCCAGGGGGTGGTCAAGGCGATGAGCTTCAGTACCCCCGCCTTTGGCCGTGGCGGCGATCAGACCGGCATGGTGATCATCCAGCTCACCGACTGGGCCGAGCGTGATGTGACCGCCACCGAGTTTTCCCGCTCGCTCGGGGCCAAGCTGTCGGTTATTCCCGATGTGATGATCCGCACCTTCCAGCCAGGCTTCCGTGGCGGCTCTACCGCTGCGGTGCAGTTCGTGCTGCAGGGCAACGACTATGCCGAGCTCTACCAGCAGGGGCTAGAGCTGCAAAAAGCAGCGCAGGCCAGTGGCCTGATGATAAGCCCGGATCTCGACTACGCCGAGAAGACTCCTGAGCTGCAGGTGACCGTCTCGCGCGACAGCGCCAGCCAGCTCGGCATACCGGTCTCCACCGTTGCCAGCACCCTGCAGGCGATGTTGGGCGGGGTGAGCAAGACCACCTATGTGGACAGGGGCGAGGAGTATGACGTCTATCTGCGCGCCAACCAGAAGGAGTTCAACGGCATCTCGGATCTCGGCCGCATCTACCTGAAAGCGGCCAATGGCGAGATGGTGAGCCTCTCGACCCTGGCGACCGTCAAGCAGGTGGCGACCGCCAATCGCCTCAACCACTATCAGCGCCAGAAGGCGGTGACCCTGACCGCCGATGTGGCACCGGATCACACTCTGGGCGAGGCGCTCGACTTCCTCGATGGCTGGGCCAACGAGCATCTGCCGAGCGGTATGACGGTGGATTACGCCGGTGACTCCAAGGATTACCGCGACAATCAGGGGGAGATGGCGATGGTCTTCGGCCTCGCCCTGCTGGTGGTCTATCTGGTGCTGGTGGCCCAGTTCGAGAGCACCCTCACCCCGACTGTGGTGATGATGACGGTGCCGCTCGGCATCTTCGGCGGTCTACTTGGCCTCTGGTTGACGGGGCAGGAGATGAGCATCTACAGCCAGATCGGGATGATCATGCTGATCGGCATGGTGACCAAGAACGGTATTCTCATCGTCGAGTTCATCAACCAGTTGCGTCAGCGCGGTGAAGGATTCGAAGAGGCGATCATCGCGGGTTCGGTGCGCCGTCTGCGGCCGATCTTGATGACCTCGCTCACCGCCATCATCGGCGCTGTGCCGCTGATGCTCTCCATGGGGGCTGGCTACGAGAGCCGGATGGCGGTGGGGACCGTGGTCTTCTTCGGTCTCTCCCTGGCGACTCTGGTTACCCTGCTGGTGGTGCCCGCCACCTACCACCTGATCGCCCGTCACGCCAGCATGACCGGGCAGCGGGATCAGCAGGTAGATGAGGCGCTGGCCGCCAGGGGGGACACTTCTGAGCCATAACGGCAGTGTCCGATGCCAGCTTTGACTGGGGCCGCGGAGCGTATCAGTCCGCACCCGCAAGCGTGCAGAGCCCGATAGCCGGCTCTGCACGCGCCATCCCCCCGGACTGATAGCCCGTCGAGTGGTTAATCTTCACAACAAACCACTGGTCAAGTGGCTCGACAAACATCACGGTTCTACGGTGTGGCCGGTTACGGAGCCGTGCCGTGCGTGAAGCGGCCTATTCCCCGATCCCCCTCATCATCTCTTTTTCCCCTCCATTTCTGCGGCTTGAGAACGTTTTTACCTAATTGGCACTTTTATTGCTTTTGGTCCGTCAGCGTCAATGATTTGTCTGGGGACAGAAAATGGAAATTAGTGCAAGCAGCCTGATGCAAGAGATGCAGGCTCTCAAGGTAGAGGCCGGTGCAACCCCGCTGTCACAGCCTGGCCGTCAGGTGACCTCCGATTTTGGCCTGCTGTTGCAGCAGGCGCTCGGTAACGTCAACGAGTTGCAGGGCGCAGCCAATGATCTGCGCACCCGTTTCGATATGGGCGACAAGTCGGTGGATCTGGCCGAGGTGATGATCGCGGGCCAAAAATCCTCCATCGCCTTTGAGGCGACGGTGCAAGTGCGCAACAAGATGGTTGATGCCTACAAAACCATCATGAATATGCCGGTCTGAGCGATGACCGTGCATCATGACATGTCAGCAATAAGGACATAAATCGTGGCTACTGACCAAAATGGCGATCTGCTGATAAACGATGAGGGCACCGCCGCCCTCGATGCCAACGAGCAGAAGAGCTCGGCACTGGGATTCTTGTCCAATACCGATGTACTGCGCCAGATCACTCTGATCCTGGGGCTTGCCATCTGCCTGGCC
Source organism: Aeromonas sp. 604176 (assembly GCF_049170755.1). Lineage (NCBI taxonomy): Bacteria > Pseudomonadati > Pseudomonadota > Gammaproteobacteria > Aeromonadales > Aeromonadaceae > Aeromonas > Aeromonas sp. 604176. The sequence continues at coordinate 19,317 of NZ_JAAKNE010000011.1, read as the reverse complement.
ATCGCCGTCTTCATCCTGCTGTGGGGCAAGGAGCCGGATATGCGCCCTCTTGGCACCTATACCACTCAGGAGCTGGTCAAGACCCTCGACTTTCTCGATCAGCAGAAGATCCCCTATGAGGTCGATGGCAAGAGCGTGCTGGTCAGTGCCGAGAACTTTGCCAGTATCCGGTTGGCACTGACCCGGGCCGGCCTCACCAATGCGGCCGATGTAGCCAATGGTGGAGAGGATATTCTGCTCAAGGACTCCAGTTTCGGTGTCAGCCAGCGGATGGAGGCCGAGCGCCTCAAGTTGAGTCGCGAGCGCCAGTTGGCGAGCGCCATTGAACAGTTCCAGAATGTGGCCAAGGCCCAGGTGCTGCTGGCCATCCCCAAAGATAACGTCTTTGCCCGCAACGAGCGCAAGCCCAGTGCTACCGTGGTACTCAACCTGAAAGGGGCGGCACTGGGGCAGGGGGAGGTGGACTCCATCGTCGATATGGTGGCCTCTGCGGTACATGGCCTAGAGCCGACTCGTGTCACCGTCACCGACCAGAATGGCCGCCTGCTTAATTCCGGCTCCCAGGATCCCGTCTCTGCCCAGACGCGCAAGGAATTTGCGATGCAACAGAAGCAGGAGCTGGAGTACAAGCAAAAAATTGACGCCATTCTGATCCCGGTGCTTGGCGCCGACAATTATACGGCGGAAGTGGATCTCTCCCTCGACTTCTCCCAGCAGGAGCAGACCCGCAAAACCTACAACCCGGATCTGCCTGCAGTGCGCTCCGAGATGACGTTGGAAGAGAACAGCTCCGGCGGCAGCAATGGCGGAGTGCCGGGGGCTCTCAGCAACCAGCCCCCTGCCGCGTCCAATATTCCTGAACAGGCCACTGGCGGTGATGGGGCCAGCGCTGCTGCCTCGGGGCGTTCTCGCAAAGAGGCGACCCGCAACTTCGAACTGGATACCACCGTCAGCCATACCCGGCGTCAGATGGGGGGCATTCGCCGCATGACCGTCTCGGTCGCGGTGGATTACAAGGCGGTGCCCGGTGCCGACGGGGCTGTGACCCGCGAAGCGCGCACCCAGGCGGAACTCGATACCCTGCGCCGTTTGCTGAGCGGTGGCCTTGGCTTTGATGTGACCCGTGGTGATACCCTCGAGGTGGTCGCCATTCCGTTCAATCGTCCCGAGCTTGATACCGTGGCCGAGGTGCCGCTCTACGATCAGCCCTGGTTCTGGCGTGCGGTACGGATTGCCGCCTCGGTACTGGTGATTATTGTCTTGATCGTCACCGTGGTTCGCCCCATGCTCAAGCGGTTGCTCTATCCGGATGCCAAGCCGGAAGGGGAAGTGGACTTTGACAACCACACCGTATTGGGGGGTGACGACGAGCTCAGCTTGCTGGCAGCCCAGGTTGAGGGAGAGCAGGTATTCGGGGTGCGCGATGGTCAGCTGAAACTGCCGGATCTGCACCGTGACGAAGATTTGCTCAAGGCGGTGCGTGCGCTGGTGGCGAACGAACCGGATCTGGCCGCTCAGGTCATTAAAGAGTGGGTAACCAAAGATGCCTGAAGAAACTAAAAGCCAGGTGACCGGCAACGACATTACCGACAGCCAGCGCCAGTTGCTGGATCAGATGTCCGGTATGGAGATGGCGGCTGTATTGATGTTGAGCCTCAACGAAGAGGATGCCGCCCAGATCTTCCGCCATCTCGAACCCAAGCAGGTGCAGCGGCTCGGTATGTCGATGGCCTCCATGTCCGATTTCAGTCACGATCGGGTGGCGGCGGTGCACCGTCAATTCATCGACGATATCCAGAAGTACACCAACATAGGTATCGGTAGTGAAGACTTTGTGCGCAAGGCGTTGGTGGCGGCCCTTGGCGAGGACAAGGCGAGCAACCTGGTGGACCAGATCATTCTCGGTTCCGGCGCCCGTGGCCTCGATTCGCTCAAGTGGATGGATGCCCGTCAGGTGGCCAGCATCATCCAGAACGAACACCCGCAGATCCAGACCATAGTGCTCTCCTATCTGGAGCCGGAGCAGTCCGCCGAGATCCTGAGCCAGTTCCCGGAGCAGGTGCGCCTCGATCTGGTGATGCGTATCGCCAACCTCGAAGAGGTACAACCGGCGGCACTGCAAGAGTTGAACGACATCATGGAGAAACAGTTCGCCGGTGCGGCCGGTGCCCAGGCAGCCAAGATGGGCGGCCTGAAGGCAGCCGCCAACATCATGAACTATCTGGATACCAATATCGAAGGCCAGTTGATGGACTCCATCCGCGAGTCGGACGAAGAGATGAGCCAGCAGATCCAGGATTTGATGTTCGTGTTCGAAAACCTCATCGATGTGGACGATCGCGGTATCCAGACTCTGCTGCGGGAAGTGCCTGGGGATCTGTTGCAGCGCGCCCTCAAGGGGTCCGACGATCAGATGCGCGAGAAGATCTTCAAGAACATGTCGAAACGGGCGGCAGAAATGCTGGCAGACGATCTGGAGGCCATGGGGCCGATCCGGGTCTCCGAGGTGGAGGCTGCCCAGAAGGAGATCCTCTCCATCGCCCGCCGTCTGGCGGATGCCGGCGAGATCATGCTGGGTTCCGGCGGTGGCGAGGAGTTCCTCTAAACCATGGCCAACTCATGTAACCTGTCTGCCGCCCAGTATGTTGTCTTGGCAAGGAGCGGCGCGAATAGATGAACAACAAGCTGCGTGGTTATGTGCGGCCTGAAGGGGAAGAGACCCGGGTAGAGGCCTGGGGCTGGCCCGAAATGGACGTGGTGGCTGAGGCCGAGACCAATGCGCTCGGTCTTGCACCTGACTGGTATCAGCAGGAAGAGGAGGTGGTGGAGCCGGAACCCGAGCAGGAGCCGACCCCCAGCATCACCGCCGAAGAGCTCGAAGCGATCCGTCAGGCCGCCTGGGAAGAGGGACTGACCGAAGGGCGCGAGGCCGGTTTTGCCAAGGGGCTCGAAGAGGGCAAACTGGAAGGATTGCAACAGGGTCATGCTGCAGGTCTCGAACAGGGGCACGAGGAGGGGCTGGCCATGGGGCGCGATCTGGTGGAGCAGGAGATCGCCCACTGGCAGGGTCTCGCCGCACGCCTTGCCAATCCCCTGAGCGCGCTGGATCTGGCGGTAGAGCAGCAACTGGTCTCGCTGGTGATGCAACTGGCCCGCGCGCTCATTCGCCATGAAGCAGAGACCTCGCCCCGCATCCTGCTGGAGGCGCTCAAGGAGGGGCTGGCGTTGCTGCCTGCCGCCGAGCAGGGGGTGACTCTGATGCTGCATCCCGATGACATCACGCGAATCGAGCAGGCATTTGGCGCCGACGAGTGCGCCAAGCGGCACTGGCGACTGCAGAGCGATCCCACCCTCTCCCCCGGCGATCTGCAACTGGTCACCGAGCTCTCCAGCATCGATCTGACCCTCTCCGGGCGCATCGATCAGCTGCTGCGCAACTTCTTGCGGGACAATGCGTCGCAGAAACCGGCCTCGCAGGATCCACGCCCATAACCGATGCCGGACGTTACCGTCCGGCTGCACTTTTTAGCTTCCAGGAGGCCAGATGAGCGGCTCGCTACTGAACCGGTTGCAAGGGTACAAGGTACGCGACAGCGCCCCCAAACCGTCGGTTGCCGGCAAATTGACCCGGGTGGTGGGGCTGACCCTCGAAGCCATCGGCTGCCGTGCTGCCATCGGAGCCTTGTGTCGCATCGATACCCTGGATGGGACGCTGGAGGCCGAAGTGGTGGGGTTCTCGGGCGATCGCCTCTATCTTATGCCGAGTGAACAGCTCAAGGGGGTTATCCCTGGTGCCCGTGTGGTGCCCATCACCGAAGAGCACGGTATTCCTGTTGGCATGAACCTGCTTGGTCGGGTCATCGACGGCATCGGCCAGCCGCTTGATGGCCTCGGCCCCATTATCTCGTCCCGGACGGTGCAGTTTGCCCAGCACCGCATCAACCCGCTCTCTCGCCGCCCGATCCATCAACCGATGGATGTCGGGGTACGCGCCATTAACGCCGTGCTGACGGTGGGGCAGGGCCAGCGGATGGGGCTGTTTGCCGGTTCCGGTGTCGGTAAATCGGTGCTGCTGGGCATGATGACCCGCGGCTCGGTGGCGGATGTGGTGGTGGTCGGCCTCATCGGTGAACGGGGCCGGGAAGTTAAAGAGTTTATTGAAGACATTCTGGGAGAGGAGGGCCGTGCCCGCTCCGTGGTGGTAGCGGCTCCCGCCGATGCCTCGCCGCTGATGCGGCTCAAGGGGTGTGAAACGGCGCTGGCCATCGCCGAGTATTTCCGCGATCAGGGGCTTAATGTGCTGCTCTTGATGGACTCTCTTACCCGTTACGCTCAGGCCCAGCGTGAGATCGCGCTGGCGGTGGGCGAGCCGCCAGCGACCAAGGGCTATCCACCGTCGGTATTTGCCAAATTACCGGCGCTGGTGGAGCGGGCAGGCAACGGCAGTGACGGCCAGGGCTCCATCACGGCATTCTTCACCGTATTGACCGAGGGGGATGACCTGCAAGATCCCATTGCCGATGCGGCGCGGGCGATCCTCGATGGCCACATAGTGCTGTCGCGCGAGCTGGCCGATGCGGGCCACTATCCGGCCATTGACATCGAGAAATCCATCAGCCGGGTCATGCCCATGGTCACTTCACCTGAGCACATGGAGTTGGCGCGCACCCTCAAGCAGTTTTACTCCCTCTATCAGCAGAACCGGGATCTCATCACCATCGGTGCCTACAGTCAGGGTTCCGACCCCCGCATCGACCGCGCCATCATTCAAAAACCCTACCTGGATCAGTTCTTGCAGCAGGGGATGCGCGAGGTCATTCACTACGATGATGGCCTGCAAGCCTTGCAGATGGTGGCGATGCCCTTGATGCGTTGATGACGGTTGGGAAGAGAGGGTGCGACTATGAGTAAAGGGTTGCTATTGTTGGCAGAGCGGCTGGCTGAGGCAGAGCAGCAGTGTGCGCTGGCGCTGGTGAAGGCGCAGCAGGATCTCAAGCTGTTTATGGATCAGCAAAATGCCCTCAACCAGTACCGCCAGATCTACCACCAGCAGTGGACCGATCGCGGTTTACAAGGGATTTCGCCCCAGCAAAACAGCCAGTATCACGCCTTTATCAACAAGCTTGAGCAGGCGGCGACCCAGCAATACGAAGGGGTGCTGCAGGTGCGTCAGGCGCTGGAGCAACGTCGTGGAGAGTGGCTGGCTGCCCAGCAGCGACGCAAGGCGGTAGAGCTGTTGCTGGAGAAGCAGGCGAGCCGCGAGCAGCAGAAAGCTCTGCGTCAGGAGCAGAAGATGCTGGATGAGTACGCCATGTTGCGGCGTTTTCATCAATCTGGCCTGTAACTTGCTTTGATCTGGACATTGTCGGCGGCCATCTCGTAGGGGGCCGCCAGAATTCAGGGATGCCATCATGATGCAGACAGTGTTGACACAAACGCCTTCGGCTGCGGCCAACGGATTGGACAAAGCGCCTCTGAGCAGCTCAGTCGAGAGCAATGGCATCGATCTGGGGGGGCGCGACAGCAAGGGTGATTTCGCCACTCTGATTGCCAAGGCCCGGAACAGCGAACAGGGCGCCGCCGAGGCTACTCAGGGCGATAAAAATGTCCGATCAGCCAAATCTTTGGCGACCGAGGGCGCCTCTCCCAAAGAGGAGGCCAGCAAGGAGCAGGAGCCTGGCGCCGACAACAAGGCGGAGGAGCTCCCTGCCACCGACTTTCTGCTCCGTCTGCAAGACTCCCTCAAGCTCGATACCTCGCTAGTGACACCCCAACTGGCGGTGGCGGCCCAACAGAGCGCCACTGCGGCAGACGGCAATCCGTTGCCGCAAGAGGGTGCGCTGGAGGGGATTGCGCTTGATGAAAGCGAGCAGTCCCCTGCAACTGTCAGGACTGTACGCCAACTTGCCGATCAGTCCGGGGCGCAGTCGCTTCTGGCTACGACTGGTAAATCATCCCTTGAAACTCCGGTTTCACTCTCTGCAGGAGGAGTGATTGAGCAGGGCGACGCCTCGACCGCCGTACTGTCCTCCGCTCCCAACACTTCTGAGGGGAAGGATGCCGCCGCCACCCAAGATGGTCAGCCCGGGGAGAAAGTCTCTGCCAAGGGTGAAACTCTCGGGGCAGATGGCAAGCTCACCAAGCCCCTTACGGGGGCTGAGCGGATGGCCCAACTGGCCAGGGTGTTGCCGGTTGAGGCGTCCGCCAATGCGGCAAATAGTGGTGAGTCACCCGCAGTGAAAGAGGGAGATGACAGCAAATCCGACCCCGCTGCCAGCAGCGTCGTGACCGGCAAGGGACAAGCTGCTCAAGCCGCGACTCAGGGGGCGGTGCTCAAGGCATTCGGTGAGGGGGGCAAACAACCAGATGCGGGTAGCTCAACCACTTCTACTGCCGTAGAGAGCATCGCTAATGGGGCTGGCAAGGGAGCTGATAAGAGTAGCGCCGAGGGGGGACAGCAGGCAGCGACAACCACATCCTCCAATCCAGGTGCGGCGCAAGTGACGACAGTGCAAAGTGCCACAGCCCAGAGCAGCGTGACGCCAAATGTGACGACTCAGACCGATAGCGCTGCCGCACCCGTGATGGTGGCGCCGCAGCAGGTGTTGGCGCAGGCCGAATCTCAGGGGCCGCAAGCACCGCTGTCGAGCATTTCAGCCGGGATCAGGCAGATGGAAGTGACGGGCACCGACGAGGTGCGCAAAGCGGTTTCGCTTGAGGTAAAACCGAAGGCCGGTGAGTCTGAGAAGAGTCTTGTCGCTACGACATCGAGCAGCGAGAGCAGCCAGAGCCAGACTGTACAGCATGGCCAGAACAGCCAGCCTCAGCCCCAGGTGGCCGACAGCCGGGCGCCCGCCGCTGAGGGCACGTTGCGCCGTGAACCGCAGAATTTACCCCATTTGAAACTGTCTAGTCAGGAAGCACCCGCCGAATTGCACCAGAAGGTCAACCTGATGCTGGCCGACAAGCTGCAGCAGGCCGAGCTTCAGCTAGACCCCATCGGCCTTGGCAAGATGAAGATCAAGATCCAGATCGACGCATCCAGCCAGGCGAGCGTCCATTTTGTAGTCCAGCACGGACAGACCCGTGAGATGCTGGAGCAGGCGATGCCCCGTCTGCGTGAAATGCTGGCGGGGCAGGGGATCCAGCTTGGCCAGACCCAGGTGCAGCAGCAGTCACAACAGTCACCGCAGCAACAACAGCAGGGTCAGTCGGCGTTTGCCGGGCAGGGACAATCAGGAGAGGGACACTCCGGTCATAGCCATCTTGACGGGGAGGTCACTACGACCAACCCCAATTTGTCGGTGGAATCGACAAACGGTTCAGGAATAGATTTCTATGCTTGATGCAATCCCGAGTAAGTTTATGATATCGAACAAGTTTGAGACTAGGGTGGACAAGGGATGGCTGACGATAACGAATTGACGCTAAAAGACCCGGCTGCGGGCAAGAAAAAGAAGCTGATTATTATCATTGCCCTGGCGGTCATTTTGCTGGGCGGTGGTGGAGCTGGCGCCTGGCTTATGCTGTCCGGCTCGGATACCCCCCCTGCCGAAGCGGCGGAGGGTGCTGAGGCCAAACCCAAGGTGGAAGCACCCCAGCCATCCCTTTATGTCGGGATGCCGCGTCCCTTTGTCTTCAACGTCGCGGGAGCCCAGCGGGATCGACTGGTGCAGATCAAGATCCAGCTGATGGTGCGCGGCACCGCCGACGAGACGCTGGCCAAACAGAATATACCCCTGATTGAAGGCACCTTGCTGCGGGTGTTCAGTGCAGCCAGTGCCGAACAGCTGATGACCTTTGAAGGCAAGGAGAAGCTGCGCAAGGATTCACTGGAAGAGTGCCGTCGGGTGCTTAAGGACCTGGTCTCTTCCCCCGTTATCGAACAAGTGCTGTTTACCGGCTTTGTAATGCAGTAGGTGAAGCGTGAGCGATCTGTTAAGTCAGGACGAAATTGATGCCCTCTTGCACGGTGTCGATGATGTCGAAGAGGAAGAGATAGGCGGCGCCGGAGACCCCGGCGTTGCCCAGTTTGACTTCTCCTCCCAGGACCGCATCGTCCGTGGCCGGATGCCGACCCTGGAGCTGGTGAACGAACGTTTTGCTCGCCACATGCGGATCAGCCTGTTCAACATGATGCGTCGTACCGCCGAGGTCTCCATCAACGGGGTGCAGATGCTGAAGTTTGGTGAGTATGTTCACACCCTGTTCGTGCCGACCAGCCTCAATATGGTGCGTTTCCGGCCATTGAAAGGAACCGCACTCATCACCATGGAGGCACGACTGGTTTTCATCCTAGTGGAGAACTTCTTCGGTGGTGACGGGCGCTACCACGCCAAGATTGAGGGGCGCGAGTTCACGCCGACCGAGCGACGGATCATCCAGATGCTGCTCAAACTGGTGTTTGAGGATTACAAGGATGCCTGGGCGCCGGTGATGGACGTAGGGTTCGAGTATCTCGACTCTGAAGTGAACCCGGCGATGGCCAACATCGTCAGCCCGACCGAAGTGATTGTGGTGAGCTCGTTTCACATCGAACTCGATGGTGGCGGCGGCGATTTCCACGTGGCCATGCCCTACTCCATGCTGGAGCCGATCCGTGAACTGCTCGATGCCGGTGTGCAGAGTGACAAGGGTGACACAGACGTGCGCTGGAGCAAGGCACTTCGTGACGAGATCATGGATGTAAAGGTCGAGTTGAGGGCCAAACTGCTGGAGACCGAACTCACTCTGCGTGAACTGATGGAGCTGCAGCCGGGAGATATTATTCCGGTCGACATGCCCGAACATTTGCTGGTCTACGTGGAAGATTTGCCCACCTTCCATGCCAAGATGGGGCGGACCAAGGAGAATGTGGCACTCAAGATCACCGACAAGCTCAAGCGCCCGGAAGGGGTCAAGACCGAGATGCATCTGGTGACCCGGGGTGGTGTACGTATCGATGGTGAGGCCGAGCTTGAAGAGCTTGAGCGCAGCATCGAAGAACAACAGCGTTAATCGACGGTTTGCAGTTATTGATCGTCACGAAGTGGTATAAGGAAACAAGATGAGCGGAACAGAGGAAGAGGATCTGATGGCTGATGCCTGGGCGGCAGCACTGGAGGAGCAGGTGACGGCGGAAGCCAAACCGGCCCCGCTGGAAGAGCTCAAGGACGATGCCCCCATCAGTGCCGAGGAGCGGCGCAAGCTTGACACCATTCTGGATATTCCGGTCACCATCTCGATGGAGGTCGGTCGCAGCCAGATTAGCATTCGTAACCTGCTGCAGCTCAACCAGGGCTCGGTCGTGGAGCTGGATAGGGTGGCGGGCGAGCCCCTCGACGTGCTGGTTAACGGTACCCTGATCGCTCACGGCGAGGTGGTGGTGGTGAACGACAAGTTCGGTATTCGCCTGACCGACGTCATCAGCCAGATTGAACGGATTAAGAAACTCAAATGATGCGTCTGCTGCTGTTGTGGCTGCCATTGCCGGTGTTTGCCGAGGTGGGGGGGGCCGCCAACCCTCCCAGCCTGAGCTCCTGGCTGCTCTCCAGCCTGATGGTGATCGGGCTTATTCTGGTGCTGGGTTTCTTGCTCAAGAAGAGCAAAATTGCCACCGCCATGGGGGGCGGGCAGATGAGAGTGATTGCTACGCTGCCTGTGGGCTACAAGGAGAAGTTGCTGGTGGTCAAGGTGGGTGAGCAGCAGCTGCTGGTCGGCGTAACGCCGCAGCAGGTCAACTTTCTCTATCGGCTGGAGGAGCCGCTGGACGAACAGCAGCCGCAGGCGTTTTCCCAGCAGCTGGGTAAGTTGATGGGCAAACATGAAAAAAACTAACGGCTTGTTGTGGCAAAGCGGATTGCTGGCCAGCCTGTTGATTTCGCTGTTTTGCGCCTGGCCTGCGCTGGCGCAGGACGGCATGTCGGCAGTGACCGTCAAGACCATGGGGGATGGCTCTCAGGAGTACAGCCTGACCCTGCAGGTGCTGGCGTTGATGACGGCACTTTCATTCCTGCCGGCAATGGTCATCATGATGACCTCGTTTACCCGTATCATCATAGTGTTGGGTATCTTGCGTCAGGCGATCGGTCTGCAACAGAGCCCCTCCAATCAGGTGTTGATCGGCATCGCCCTGTTCATGTCGTTCTTCATCATGTCGCCTGTGCTGGATCGCATAAATGACGAGGCACTGCAGCCCTATCTGGCCGAAACCATTGAGGCCAAGGAGGCGCTGGAACGGGCTGAATTGCCCATCCACCAGTTCATGCTGGCCCAGACCCGGATCAAGGATCTCAATACTTTTATGGAGATCGCCAACGTGCAGGTGGAGAAGCCTGCCGATGTGCCGCTGCGGGTGCTGATCCCGGCCTTTGTCACCAGCGAACTGAAAACAGCCTTCCAGATTGGCTTTATGCTGTTCTTGCCGTTTCTGGTCATCGATCTGGTGGTCGCCAGTATCTTGATGGCGATGGGGATGATGATGCTCTCGCCGATGATCGTCTCATTGCCTTTCAAACTGATGCTGTTTGTGATGGTGGATGGCTGGAACCTGATCCTGGGTTCGCTGGCCAACAGTTTCGGACTGGGTGCCGGTTAACCGGTCCCATGCAAGGAGCCCGAACATGAGTCCAGAAACCTTTGTCGATGTATTTCGTGAGGCGCTCTGGCTGGTCAATATCATGGTCAGCGCCGTGATCCTGCCCAGCCTTGCTATCGGGTTGGTGGTAGCCATCTTTCAGGCCGCCACCTCCATCAACGAACAGACCTTGAGCTTTCTGCCCCGTCTCATCGTGACCCTTTTGGCCCTAGGGATTGGTGCTCACTGGGGAATGCAGAGTCTGATGGACTTCTTCATCCTGATGGTCAATCAAATTCCCGAGGTGGTGGGGTGACCTATACCACCGCTCTGATCATGGAGTGGTTGTCGTCCATTCTCTGGCCACTGGCTAGAATAAGCAGCCTTTTCATGGTGATGGCGGTATTTGGCAGCCGGCTGGTCGCCGCTCGGATCAGGTTGGGGCTGGCGGTAGCCGTGACGTTTCTGGTTGCTCCTCTGCTCCCTCCCATGCCCCCAGTGGAGCTCTTCTCTGCCGGCAGTTTTCTGGTCTTGGGCCAGCAGCTGCTGATCGGTATTGCGCTGGGGTTGATGACCCAGTTTCTGATGGAAAGCTTCGTGATGGCGGGGCAGGTGATAGCCATGCAAACCAGTCTGGGTTTTGCCACCCTGGTGGATCCGATGAATGGCCAGTCGGCCCCTGTGGTCGGTCAGTTTTATCTGATGCTGGCGACTCTGGTATTTCTGGCGCTTGATGGTCATCTGGTGATGCTACGCCTGGTTATCCTCAGTTTTGAGACGCTACCCATCTCCGATAGCGGTCTGTCACTCTCTTCTATGCAAACCCTGAGCGCGTTCCTGGGGGTCATGTATCAGGCCTCGCTGGTGATGGCCCTCTCTGCCATCGTGGCGCTGTTGCTTATCAACTTCGCTTTTGGCGTGATGACCCGGGCAGCCCCCCAGCTCAATATTTTCAGTATCGGTTTTGCCGTCAGCATGATGTCGGGTTTGCTTATCCTCTGGCTTACGATCGGCGGGTTCCTCGGCCATTTCGACACCTTGTGGGAGCGGGTGCAGGAGGTCAGTTGCGAGCTGATTGACACCCAATGTTTCGGAGGTGTCAATGGCTGATACCGACCAGGAACGTACCGAACAACCCACGGGCAAACGACTGCAACAGGCCCGTGAAAAAGGGCAGATTGCACGTTCAAAGGAGCTGGGAACAGCCAGTGTGCTGTTGTCAGCCGTATTTGGCCTGCTGTTTATCAAGGGTTACCTAGCGAACGCCATGCTCAAGGTGGTGACCATGGGCTTCACGCTGAACAGAGAGCAGGCTTTCGATCCCAATGCCATGGTTGCCATGGTGCCGGCGCTGCTGGGGGAACTGGTGTTTCCGCTCGGATTGCTATTCGCTCTGGTCGCTATTGCAGCTTTTATCGGCAATATCCTGATGGGGGGGATGAACTTCTCCACTGAAGCAATGATGCCGAAATTCAGCAAGATGAGCCCCATCAGCGGGTTCAAGCGGATGTTTGGGGTGCAGTCACTGATTGAGCTGGTCAAGTCCATCGCCAAGGTGGTGTTCATCACCCTGTTTGCCTGGTGGATGCTCTCCAGCCAGTTTGATCATCTGCTCAACCTCTCCATGGAGGGATTCCCCGGTGGGATTATAGATGCCCTCGACCTTTTTTTGTGGATGCTGATCATTCTTTGCTGTGCCCTGTTGCCTATTGTGGCCATCGATGTGCCGTTCCAAAAATGGAACCATATGCGTCAGCTCAAGATGACCAAGCAGGAGGTGAAGGACGAGTTCAAGGATAGCGAGGGTAAACCCGAGGTAAAGGGCAAGATCCGCCAGTTGCAGATGCAGATGGCGATGCGCCGGATGATGGGGGATGTACCCAAGGCTGATGTGGTGATCACCAACCCGACTCACTACTCGGTAGCGCTCAAGTATGATGCGGGCAAACCCGGTGCTGCGCCCAAGGTCTTGGCCAAGGGAACTGATGAAATTGCAATGAAGATCAGGGAGATAGCTAGAGAATACGAGATACCCATCATGCCGTCACCGGCCTTGACCCGGGCTATCTACCACTCTACCGAGTTGGGCCACGAGATCCCGGAAGGGTTGTTTGCGGCGGTTGCCCAGGTTCTGGCCTATGTCTTCCAGCTCAAGAAATTCCGCCGTGGCCAGGGGCGCCGTCCCCAGCCACTGGCTAAAGATCTCCCCATTCCGACCGAATATCGCAAATGACAAAGTTCTGACGTAGTCAAAATAAATCCATTGCATTTCAATGTCTTGTATTGTTGGCCTGATGTTTGCTTTAATCTGTCACCAGCAGGTTGACATTGAGAAGAGCGATGGAATTCAAGGCAGTATTGGGCCAGTTAAAACAGTCTCGGGGAGTATTGAGCAAAGGCCTTGGTACCCCTCTGCTGGTATTGGCCGCGCTCGGCATGGTGGTGTTGCCCATCCCGCCACTGATGCTGGATGTGCTCTTCTCCTTCAACATTGCGCTCTCTATCGTGGTGCTGCTGGTATCCGTCTATACCCGGCGCCCCCTCGAATTTGCTGCTTTCCCGACCGTACTGCTGCTCGCTACCTTGCTGCGGCTGGCATTGAACGTGGCCTCGACCCGGGTGGTGTTGCTGGAAGGTCACAATGGCAGTGCAGCGGCAGGCCATGTGATCGAGGCATTCGGTAATGTGGTGATCGGCGGTAACTATGCAGTCGGCATCATCGTCTTTACTATCCTGATGATCATCAACTTTGTGGTTATCACCAAGGGGGCCGGGCGGATCGCGGAAGTGAGCGCCCGTTTTACTCTGGATGCGATGCCGGGCAAACAGATGGCCATCGATGCCGATTTGAATGCCGGCCTCATCAACCAGGAAGAGGCGAAGAAGCGTCGCCAGGATGTGACCCAGGAAGCGGACTTCTATGGCTCTATGGATGGTGCTTCCAAGTTCGTCAAAGGGGATGCCATTGCGGGCATCATGATCCTCTTCATCAACATCATCGGCGGCTTTATCATCGGGATGATGCAGCATCATCTTACCTTCAGGGAGTCTGCCGAGATCTATACCCTGCTGGCGATAGGTGACGGTCTGGTGGCGCAGATCCCCTCCCTGTTGCTCTCTATCGCCGCCGCCATCATAGTGACCCGTCAGAATACCGATCAGGATATGGGCACGGCGGTATTGGGCCAACTGTTCGATAATCCCAAGGCCTTGATCATCTCTGCCGGTATCCTGCTGATGATGGGACTGGTGCCGGGGATGCCGCACTTCGCCTTCCTGAGTCTGGGGGCGATCGCTGCCGCTGGAGCCTGGTGGCTGCTGCGCCGCGAGAAGCTGGCGGTAGCCAAAGCAGCCAGCGGCGAGTTGATGCCGACCAGTACTGACCAGCCATCGCATGAACAGAAAGAGTTGAGCTGGGACGATGTGATGCCGGTAGACATCATCGGGCTGGAAGTGGGTTACCAGCTAATCCCGCTGGTGGATCGCAATCAGGGGGGCGAACTGCTCAACCGGATCAAAGGGGTGCGCAAGAAACTCTCGCAAGAACTGGGCTTTCTGGTGCCTGCCGTCCACATCCGCGACAACTTGGATCTGGCACCAAATCAATATCGCATTACCTTGATGGGAGTCAGTACCGGCGAGGCCAGCGTCTACCATGATAAAGAGATGGCCATCAACCCGGGGCAGGTATTCGGCCAAATTCAGGGGATTGCTACCCGGGATCCCGCGTTTGGACTTGAAGCAGTGTGGGTAGCCAAGGAGCAGGTGTCACAGGCGCAGACCCTGGGGTATACAGTGGTGGATACTGCGACCGTAGTTGCCACCCATTTGAGTCAGATCTTGACCAACCATGCCTCACTGTTGCTCGGCCATGACGAGGTACAACAACTGCTCGACATGATTGGCAAACACCAGAGCAAGTTGGTCGAAGGGTTGGTACCGGAAGTGATCAGCATGGGTAACCTTGTGAAGGTATTGCAGAATTTGCTCAATGAAGGGGTGCCAATCCGCGATATGCGCACTATCCTGCAGACCCTGGTTGAATACGCGCCGCGCAGTCCGGATCCGGAAGTGCTCACCGCGGCTTGCCGGATTGCCCTGCGTCGTCTGATTGTGCAGGAGATTGCCGGCCCAGACCCAGAGCTACCGGTGATAACATTGGCACCTGAATTGGAACGTATATTGCATCAATCCCTGCAGGCGGGTGGAGGTGATGGTGCCGGTATTGAGCCGGGTCTGGCGGAGCGAATGCAGCGCTCGCTGGTGGAAGCCACTCAACGACAAGAATTGGAAGGCCAACCGGCTGTGCTTCTGACATCGGGGATCCTGCGCAATACCCTGGCGAAATTTGTCAAGAATGCCATTCCTGGATTACGTGTGCTGTCCTATCAGGAAGTGCCGGACGACAAGCAGATTCGCATCGTCAGTGCGGTAGGGCAGAACTAGTTAGCGGAGACGACGGGTGAAGATTAAGCGGTTTTTTGCCAAGGACATGCGAACGGCTCTGGCCGAGGTCAAGGAGACGCTCGGGCCCGATGCCGTCATCATGTCCAACAAGAAGGTTACCGGGGGGGTAGAGATAGTCGCCGCTGTTGATTATCAATCCCAGGTTCCGAGCCCCAAAGATGCGCCGGTTCGCCGTCAGCTGAACGATGAGAGCGTCAATATTTCGTCTGCTGCTCGGCAGATGACCCGTCCCGAGCCCGCAAAGGTTCAGGAACAGAACGAACATTATGCTGATACCCTGGCCGCCCTCCTCGCGCGTCAGCAGAAACTGAAGCCTGGCAATGGGGCTCCCATGGGCAACACCCAATCGGCTGGTCTGGCTGCTGCCAATGCAGTGCCCAGAACGCTGGCCGAGCAGGGACAGTGGGGCACAGTCCCGGAACCTGCCAAACCCAAGGCGCGTGTCGTATCCGGCCAACGGGCCCATCAACCTGCCCAGCGGGATCAGGAGATGGAGGGGATGCGCAAGGAGATGGCCAGCATCCGTAAACTGCTGGAGCACCAGATCTCCGGTCTGATGTGGCAGGAGGTTGAACGACGCGAGCCGATGCGTGCCCTGCTCATCAAAGAGCTCAAGAAGATGGGCTTTGACGATGCCTTTTCCGATCAACTGGCGGGGCTGATCCCTGAAGACATGCCTATCCATCAGGCGATGGCCCAGTTGGCTGAAGTGTTGACGGCTCAGCTCAAGATCAGTGAAGACGAAATTTTACGTCAGGGGGGCGCGGTTGCTCTGCTGGGGCCAACAGGGGTGGGCAAGACGACCACCATCGCCAAATTGGCCGCCCGTTTTGCCATGAAGTATGGCGCCGAGCAGGTGGCCCTTATCACCACTGACAACTACCGGATCGGGGCTCATGAGCAATTACAGACTTATGGCCGGATCATGGGCTGTCCGGTACGTCAGGTGCGTGATGCCGAAGAGCTGGCCAATGCCCTCTATCAGTTCCGCCACCGCCGGCTGGTATTGATCGATACGGCAGGCGTGGGGCAACGGGATATCCGGCTGACCGAGCAGCTCGATACCCTGGTCAAAAATGCCAAGGTGAGGATCCGCAGCTATCTGGTGATGTCGGCAACTTCCCAGCGTCGGGTAATGCAGGAAGCGGTTGACCATTTCCGGCGCATTCCCTTGAGCGGCTGCATACTTACAAAGTTGGATGAGAGTCTGAATCTGGGCGAAGTAATTAACGTGTGTATCCAGAATGCCTTGCCTATCAGTTACATCACAGATGGGCAGCGGGTTCCGGAAGATATTCAGGTTGCCAATGCGGCGCAGCTCGTCGGAGCGGCCATGGGCTCGCTGGAGCGAGAAACAGAGGAGCCCTATTTCTGGGGCACAGGCTTTGGCGAGGCCGAAGATTCGGAGTTTTATGAGTAACATGTATATGGATCAGGCGAGTGGTCTGCGCAAAATGCGTCAAAACAATCGAGTAAAAGTGATCGCCGTTTCCGGTGGTAAAGGTGGCGTAGGCAAGACCAACGTGACCCTGAACGTGGCGGGAGCCATGGCGGCCCAAGGCAAACGGGTGATGGTGCTGGATGCTGACCTTGGTCTGGCAAATGTTGACGTCATGCTTGGGTTGCGGGTTCATCGCAATCTCTCTCACGTGCTGGCAGGCGAGTGCACGATCGACGACATTATCGTTGAGGGACCGTACGGCATGATGATTGTGCCTGCAACCTCGGGGACCCAGTCTATGGTCGAGCTTTCGCCGGTACAACATGCCGGACTGATCCGCGCCTTCAGCGAGATGAAGACCCAGGTTGATATTCTGATGGTGGATACGGCGGCGGGGATCTCGGACATGGTGCTGAGTTTCACCCGCGCCGCGCAGGACATCATGGTGGTGGTGTGTGACGAGCCGACTTCCATTACCGATGCCTATGCCCTCATCAAGATCCTCTCCAAAGAGCACGGTGTATTTCGCTTCAAGGTAGTGGCAAACATGGTACGCAGCCTGCGCGAAGGGCAGGAGCTTTTTGCCAAGCTGACCCGGGTAACGGATCGTTTCCTCGATACGTCACTGGAACTGGTTGCCTGCGTGCCTTATGACACCAATTTACGCGCAGCAGTACGCAAGCAGAAACTGATTGTCGAGGCGTTTCCCAAGTCGCCGGCGGCTTTGGCTTTCCGCGCATTGGCCAACAAAGCGGCTAGCTGGCCGGTACCCAACCAGCCTGGCGGTCATCTGGAGTTTTTCCTGGAGAATCTGTTACAGACTCAGGCCACCACACAGGAAGGTTCCCGTGAATAAAGCCCAAGCGTACTTGCGTCATCAGGATTCCTATCTGCTGGTAGAGCGCCATGCTCCACTGGTCAAGCGGATTGCCCAGCATTTGCTGGCTCGCCTGCCAAGCAGTGTCTTGCTGGATGACCTGATCCAGGCAGGTATGATTGGGCTTCTCGAAGCGTCGCGGAACTTTGATGGTAGCAAGGGGGCCAGTTTCGAGACTTATGCCGGGATTCGTATCCGTGGTGCCATGCTGGATGAGATCCGGCGTGGTGACTGGGTGCCCCGTTCCGTGCATCGAAACAGCAGAGCGATTGCCGAAGCGATCGAAAATGTGGAGCAAGCCAATGGACGGGATGCTCGCGACGCGGAAGTCGCAGCGCAAATGGGGGTCTCTCTCGCTGATTATCATGTCATGCTGCAGGATGTCTCCTGTGGCAAGATCATCGGTATCGAGGATCTGGGGGTCAGTGAGGATGTGATCGGTAACCCTGATGAAGCTCCGTCAGGCTCGGGGTTTGATGAACTGGCCACAGAACGATTTCAAATTCAACTGTCGGAGCAAATTGGTCGCTTACCGGAGAGAGAAGCCCTGGTTCTCTCTCTTTACTACGATGAAGAGCTGAATTTACGTGAAATTGGCGAGGTTTTGAATGTGAGTGAGTCGCGCGTGAGTCAGATACATAGTCAGGCAATGCACAGACTACGCGCTCGTTTGAGAGATTGGCATCTATAAGTGTTTGTACTGGCTACACTGAGATGAAACTCTAAGGCATAATCCGCATGACACAACCCGTTTTTAGCATCATGTAAGTGAGCCACTGAGGTGGCTATTGAGGAGGGAATTTTGGACAAGAACATGAAAATCCTCATTGTTGACGATTTTTCAACGATGCGCCGGATTATCAAGAACTTGCTTCGCGACCTTGGGTTCAACAATACCCATGAAGCGGATGACGGCAACACAGCATTGCCGATGCTGAAAAATGGTGATTTCCAGTTTGTGGTTACCGACTGGAACATGCCAGGCATGCAAGGTATCGACCTGCTGAAAGCCATTCGTGTCGATGAAAAGCTCAAGCATCTGCCGGTACTGATGGTGACGGCAGAAGCCAAACGCGAGCAGATCATCGAAGCCGCGCAAGCCGGCGTTAACGGTTATATCGTCAAGCCTTTCACTGCAGCAACGCTCAAAGAAAAACTCGACAAAATTTTTGAACGCCTTGGCTAAGGAGCAGCAGGGATGATGGCCAAAACGAAAGCAATGATTTCGCTCGACCAGGCAAGGATGCTTGTTGCTCATCTGGAGCAAGGTGAATTCGAGCTGGCCGATGAACTGCTTGCCAATGTATGTGCCCCCAACGCAGCCGATCTGTTTGAAAAAGTTGGTCAGCTGACCCGACAATTGCATAACTCACTTCAAGAATTTCGTCTCGACCCCCGAATTCCCGATTTGGCCACCCATGACATTCCCGATGCGAGGGAGCGCCTCAATTACGTCATAGATATGACCGACAAGGCTGCTAATCGCACCATGGATGCGGTAGAGGCCAGTCTGCCAATAGCGGATCGCCTGAATGATAATATCCAGCTGGTGATGCCCAACTGGAACGCACTGATGTCCAGAGATATGAGCGTGGGACAGTTTAAGTCCTTATGCCATCAACTTGATGATTTCATTAAGGCTTCTGAGTCAGATGCCGATAAGTTACGACAACTGCTGACAGAAATTCTGATGGCACAAGACTTTCAGGATTTGACAGGCCAGATGATCCGCAAGGTCATAAAACTGGTTCAGGAAGTTGAAACAAAATTAATAGAAATGCTGACTATGTTTGGTGAGGCTGCAGCTGAGCATTCAACTCGTACTCTCCCTGTGAACGGGATTGAAGCCGAAGGCCCAATCATGAATCCAGAGGCGCGTGCCGATGTAGTCAATGGTCAGGATGATGTGGACGATCTGCTGTCTAGCTTGGGATTCTAATGGAGTGACGCATGGCCTTCGAAGTTGATGAAGACATA